>CAZLCF010000087.1:0-10862 GCA_964557905.1 uncultured Rikenellaceae bacterium
CTTCCCTTACATACGCAGCAATCTCCTTCATCTTGTCTGTGCCTTCCTCCTGTTTAAACATACCCTTATAAAAGATCCAGGCAAACAACAATGCTGTGAGCGCTGAAATTGGAACAATCCAGAATAAACTGCTAATCATGATATCTGTTTTTAAATTTTAAAAGTAATAGTTTAGAATAGTAAAAATTTTGCCGGTACAAAACTAAATTAGTTTTTTGTTAATGCAAATGAAAAAAAGATATTCTTGAAGAAACCAGATAATAATAATTATTACGATCAGAATTAATAATTTCAACCCACCAAAATGATTGTAAAACCATAATTATCTGATATATCTGTAACCTATCCAGATTAAATCCCGCGGAAAAATTCGTAATTAATGTTTTCCAGCTCCTTCATATCGGGATAAGGATAAAAAGCTATTTCATCTTTTGCCCCGACATAAAATCCTGTTTCAATAGTTCTGTAAAGAAGAGTTCCGGAGAAGATCCTCTGAACAGTCTTCATATGTTTCTCATATTCGCCTTTCAGAATCTCCAGGCAATCCCTGAGATGACCGATATTCGAATAAGGTAAATGCTCTGCTGAACCACCAAGCGGATTTGTTGCCAGCTCGCCAAGCTTCAGTTCGACAAAAAACAGCTTTGGCAATACTATCGGTGTCGATCCGTCAGTAAGCTTTGTAAGAAATGCCGATGGTGCAAGCCCGCTGGCGACAAGAGGAGTGACCGGAGATAATTCCTGGTACAGGTGAAGAGCATTTTTTGGTTCTTTGGTTTTATCATATTGCGCTCTTTTTAGTTCAAGAACAATCCCATGATCAGTTGTAAGATATAAGCTTTTCAGGGCTGAAAGTGGTATCATCTCCAGTGTCCTGTAAACTGAAAGATACACAGAGCTTTTAGGGCTGCCATCTTCCTTAGCGACACATCGCTTATTCAGGCTGTTCATATCAATCAGGCCTTCTATTTTACCAAGGTCGACTTCAAAAAAAATCGTCTGGCCTTTGTTCCGTTTCTTGGTCCCAGTTGAAAGATACATTCCGAATCCTTCAGGAGGAAGCATTGAAGCAACTAGTGCCTCGGGGGTGCATGTTAAATAGGTGTATTTGCCCATAGTTTATATATTTTAGATGAACAATAATCTCAGGTATGAATTACTGAAAGTTTAATCTACATCAAATTTAAACTTCTTTTCGAAAGAATGAAAGGGTATAATAGCTTTTAATCCGGAATATATTTTTATTCTAATCCATGTTACTTTTCTTACATTTGCGCTAAAATAAACCTGTAAAACCAGAATAAAAAAGACTCATGACTAATTTCTTTGACAATAAGATCTCAGACCGGCTGGGTGGAAAAAACTTCGGGAAATCGGCGGTCATATACAAATTTGAACTTATAAAACGGGCAAAAGCAGCAGCAAAACTGGCACATCCGGACATTAATCTTATAGATATGGGGGTAGGAGAGCCTGACTGGCCGGCAGATGACCTGGTAGTAAAAGCTCTGGCAGAGGAAGCAGGAAAACCTGAAAACAGATGGTACGCCGATAACGGGATCCCTGAATTCCAGGAAGCTGCAGCACAGTATCTTGAAAAAGTATACGGACTTTCCGGGTTGATACCTTCGGAAAACATAATTCATGGAATAGGTTCAAAGCCGGTGCTCGCAATTCTTCCAATATGTTATATAAATCCCGGAGATATCATGCTTACTACGGTCCCGGGATATCCTGTAACAGCAACTTATACAAAATATCTTGGCGGGGAAGTTTTCAATCTGCCGCTATGGGAGTCAAACTCCTTTTTACCTGACTTGGATTCAATACCAAAAGCAGTCCTGAAAAGGGCAAAGCTCATGTATATGAATTATCCGAATAATCCTACAGGAGCCGTTGCAAATAAAGAGTTCTTTAAGAAAATCGTTGATTTTGCAGGGGAAAATGATATTGTCGTCATTCATGATGCTGCTTACGGAGCATTAACCTATGATGGGTATAAGCCCCTCAGTTTTCTTTCAGTAGAAGGCGCCATGGATGTAGGACTGGAAGTTCACTCATTATCAAAGGCTTTTAACATGACAGGTTGGAGAATAGGCTTCGTATGCGGAAACAGCAAGGCTGTTAAAGCCTATGCAACAGTAAAGGACAATACTGATTCAGGGCAGTTCAGGGCAATACAGAAAGCAGGTATCCGGGCATTAAGGAATACAGACATCACTAAGAGAACTGTTGAAAAATATTCAAGAAGATTCAATTTGCTGGTTGATGTCCTGAATGATGTGGGATTTGAAGCTAAAAAACCCCAAGGTTCATTCTATTGTTATGTTAAAGCTCCTGCAGGTACAGGTGATGGCAGGGTATTCAATACAGCATCAGAATTTTCTGAATTTCTGATTAAAGAATCGTTAATTTCTACCGTCCCCTGGGATGACGCAGGAAAATATATCAGATTCTCGGTAACTTTTGAAGCTGATTCAATTAAGAAGGAAAAGGATGTTATTAATGAAATGAAGGAAAGAATGAAAAGATTGAAATTAATATTCTGAAATCCTCGTAAATCCTATAATTTATTAACTTATCCCTGCAAAATATTTAAGAAGTAATAATCTATTACATACAGTTTTAATAGAATTTGACTATTCTGAAAGATTTTTCTAAATCTATTTTTTTTGTATATTTCCGATAGTTAGTATATTTACCCTGCAAAAGAACCTAGTTTGCAATCATGCCAAAAATATCTGCCGTAATTATAACGATGAATGAAGAACAACTGATAGAACAGTGTCTTCAATCACTCGATGACGTCGCAGACGAGGTTATTGTAGTTGACTCATTTTCAACTGATTCCACGGAGCAGATTTGTAAGAAATATAATGTGAAGTTTGTACAGCATGAATTCACCGGATTCATGAACCAGAAGAATTATGCGCTGACCCTGGCTTCACATAAATATATATTATCTCTTGATGCAGATGAGGCTTTAAGTACGGAACTTCAGAAATCGATCCTTGAAGTAAAGAACAATCTTAAATATGATGGTTACCTTGTTAACCGGTTTAGCAACTTTTGCGGGCAATGGATCCGGCATTCTGGATGGTATCCCGACAGGCAAATGCGTCTCTTCAACTCTGAAAAAGGTAAATGGGGAGTGATTAATGTCCATGAGAGTTTCAGAATGAATCATGACAGTAAAATAAACAGGTTGAAGGGAGATATGCTCCATTGGCCATGCAGTTCACTGAAGGACGAGGCTGAAAAAATTGAAAAATACGCGGATATTGCCGCTCACGAATTTTACAAAGCAGGGAAAAAAGTGTGGTTTTGGACTCCCGCGATACATATGATCTGGCGATTCATCAGGACATATTTCATACGCCTGGGTTTTCTGGACGGCAAAAACGGGTATATTATCTGCAAATCCGGTGCATATTCCAGTTTTCTTAAGTACTCCAAATTAAGAAAACTCGTCCGGGAGGGGGGAAAAAAGTTAACATAATGCCATGGACTTTGAAGAAGACCTGAAGAAATCACTGAGGGTTCTTAAAGGTGATGGAATTATCCTGTATCCGACCGATACATTATGGGGCCTTGGGTGTGATGCTACAAGTCCTTCAGCAGTACAGAAGATCTTCAGAATAAAATCAAGAACTGATAGCAAGAGCCTCATAATCCTGGTTAACGGATTATCAATGCTTGAGAGATATGTAAAAGAGATCCCGGAAATTGTACATCAGCTGTCAGCAGTTTCCGACTCACCACTGACAATAATCTATCCCGGTTGCAGGAATTTGGCTAAAGGTGTTTGCGGTGAGGATGGTTCAGTAGGAATAAGGATCTGCAATGATGAGTTTTGCCGTGAGCTTATTTACCGTTTCCGTAAACCGATCGTATCAACATCAGCCAATAAAGCCGGAAAACCGCCTCCATCCAATTTCAGTGAAATTGACGAGAATATTATCAAATCAGTTGATTTCACGGTAAAATACCGGCAGGAAGACAAGCGAAAATACTCCGCTTCTCCTGTTATTAAAGTTGAAAAGAACGGAGTAATTAAAATTTTAAGGAAATAACTCAGTCTGAGGATCTTACGCGTCCTGATCCTGAAACCCTTGCGTCAATTTTCGGATTACCTTTATAAGTTACATTTCCACTGCCTGATACGCTGGCTTCAAGCGATCCGGTTACATAGCAGGTGCAGTTTCCGCTTCCTGAAACACGAACCTCCATTGTTTCGCTCTTTACCATTTCTCCATTAAAGCTGCCCGATCCGCTGATTGAGACTTCAGCATCTGTTACATTCCCTCCTCCAAGTCTGATGTTGCCTGAACCTGAAATACTGCATTCAATATTCTCAACTGTCAGTCCGGATGTGAATAAATTACCACTTCCGCTCACACTGAGATCAAGATCTTCTGTCTTTACAGAATCAAGTATCTCCGCCTTTCCGGAGCCGGAAACGCCAAGACCTTCCAGTTCCGGCATCGTTATGTAAACTGTAACCTTTTCCCTGAAGTTGAATCTCCAGTTTTCCTGTTTTATAAGAAGCCTGCCACCAGACAATTCTGTAATTACTTCTTCAAGATCATTTTTTTCTCCTTCAAGTTCAACACTGAATTCAGGACCAATTTTTATATAAAGGTTACCGGCTATACCAAAGCCAACGGAGGTAAATCCTTTTAAATCCCTTGATTCCTTAACAGTCTGCCCTGCAGAAAAACCATACACAAGGCTCATGATAAATAAAAATGCTGCTACCCTTTTCATTATAATATGTTTTTTAATTTGAAGTGATTTTAGCTAAAGACGTATTAAACATGAAATTGTTGCATTGAATTTCTTTTTACAGGAATGAACCCCTGATTCCTGCATTATAGGATACTCAATTATATCTGCGATTTAGCCCCCCTTTAGGGGGGATCCCACTTTAGTGGGAGGGGGGTATCTCATGGTATTAGTTGATCTCCGTTAATCCCTCCGGAAGATCCATTTTTATGATCTTTTTCTTCTTATCGATCTTTATAATGAGATCTTCATGAAAGGGGATAAGTATTTCCTTCCCTTTTTCTGTCTCAACGCATAAAAGCAACTGACCCGGATTTTCAATAATTTTTCTGACAGTACCTCCCGGGTTGTTATTGCAATCAAAAATTTTGAATCCTTTGATAGTACTGAGATCACTGATTGGATTTTTTTGGTCTTCTGATGAATACAGAAATACTTTACAGCCTGTAAATTCATTTACTTTTTCAAATGAATCATAACCTTCGAATTTCATTCTCAGGATTCCTGCATCAGGATGATCGGATTCAGTTACTAAAAAAGGAACCGGTTTCCCTTCTATTTCAAGGAAAACCGATTCCATTTCAGGTATATTTTCTGTAAAGGTCTTTTCCAGCCTTATTGTTACGGTACCTTCGTAACCGTGCACTTTTGTAACACGTCCAAGTAATATACGGGCATTATAAATCATTGGATCGCTGATCCTTATGCCCTTGATTTTATTCCCGGGGTTTTTCTTCGGCTGCGGATTCAGACGAAGTTTCATCTGTAACTGGTGCATCAGTGGTTTCAGGAGCTGCCGGAATCTCAGTAGTTTCAGCTACCGGTGCGGTCTCTTCAACTTGAGCATCCGCAGTTTCAGCTGCCGATGCAGTCTCCTCAACAGGAGTTTCCGGCTGTTTTGCGGCTTCTGCTTTTGCAGCCAGATCGGCCTGTTTTTTGGCTAGTTTTGCTGCTCTTGCCTCGTTTATCTTTTTCTCTGCAGCAAGCTTCATAACCACCTCATCATCCTTGGATTTTTCAAGTCCGGACCTCTTTGCATCAATCTTTGCGTCATTCTGCTTCATCCACTCTTCGTAACGTTTTGTGGCTTCTGCATCATCAAATGCACCTTTTTTTACTCCTTCAAGAAGATGCTTCTTTATAAGAACACCTTTATAAGACAGGATAGCCCTGCATGTTTCAGTAGGTAATGCGCCATTTTGCAGCCAACCCAAAGCCTTATCTAAATCGAGTTCGATGTTGGCGGGGTTAGTGAGCGGATTGTATTTCCCGATCTTTTCAATATATCTGCCATCCCGTGGCGACCTGCTATCTGCTACCACAATGTGGTAATAGGCCAGCTTCTTACGGCCTTTTCTAGCTAATCTGATTTTAACTGCCATTAATTTTTAACGCTTTTTATTTTACCTTTTTTTAAATTGTGGGTGCAAAGATAGCAGTAATTATTTACCGGGCAAATGAATGAAACTAATTTATACCGATAAAAAAAGGCTGAACTCTTTTTAAGTCAGCCTTTTAAATAATAAAACATGATTTCTATTATGGATTTCTCGTAAATATAAATCCATATGTGCCCACGCTGCCTAATGAAGCAAGCGAAATATCAAAATACATGGCATATGACCCGTCGCATGAGCTGTATACACCAGAACCAGAATACGATATCGCACCATAGCCCCAGGCTTCCGAAGCTATAGCTTTTTCGGGAACAGTAACATTATATGTAGCCGGATCAATATACATAACAAGCGGTCCCAGGTCTTCAACAAGTCCCTCTATTTCTTCAAGACCTGTTACATATATCTTATATGGATCATCCGGGTCAGCTGTAAGCGTTATATCGCCTTCTGAATTCCAGTCTGCAGAAACTGAATGATAACTGCCTGCTGCCAGATTCACATCATAAGCACAGGCTACGGCGACTGATAATACAGCATTGGAACGTGTAGTGCGGCCATTGGCAAGGGTTAAAAGCTCAAAAGTAAAAATATCACCGTTTTCGATATCATTTAAAGCAATTCCAAGTTTCTGGGCGGCATCCGATGATAAGATCCTGACAATTGCCGGGAATGAAGTTATTTCTGTTATTGTGACCCTTTCTAAATTGTCTTCATACGATCCTGCGACTGTAATTTTTTCTGGCTGTGTACCAGCAGGTACAGTTACCCGGAATTCTACATATGAATTCGCAAGATCCTTGGAATCGAAAATTCCGGGATCAATATCGGAAATGGCAGGTACCACTGCTACGCCTCTCTGACCTGCAGGATCCGGAAGCTCTTCACAACTAAATAATATCGTAATCAGTGTGATGATCAATCCTAACGTTTTTATTCTTTTCATCTTTCATTTATTTTATAGTTAAACTCTGAATAAGGTGGAACTTACCGCGTTCCTCCAGCCCACCAGACATTTTCGGTATAAACATATGTACCGTCACCATAAGCATCCCTGACATTTGCATTTGTAGTTACATCAGCAGTTCCATATGTATAACGCAATGGAAATTGAGCTGAATTTCTGGGATTTGCTAGAGTGATAACATTATTACCCATTGCCTTTAGTCGTCTGTAATCATTATAGGCTTCAGCAGCTTCTTCCTCAAAAAAAGCTATATATTTCTGATTCATTATCTCAGCCAGAGGATTTAAGTTAAATCTGCTTAGCACTTCATTATCAAAATAATCCGAGGCGTCACCAGCTGTCAGGCCAATGTTTACTTTTTGAAAGGCAGCTGTCACGGCTTTTCCTAAAGCTTCTTCAGCTGCAGGCAAGTTGTTTAACCTTGCATTAGCTTCTGCTTTCAGAAATTCTATTTCATGATAGCTCAGGAGATAAGTGGGTGCGGTAATTGTACTGATTGCAGAAATTGAATATATACCTTGCACCTGATTTGCTGTACCATTTGGAGCAAACACGATACCACCTCCTGCATCGGGATGAGTTGTGAAGAACACATCGTCCCTGGGATCATTTCTTTCCACTAATTTATCGTGCAGACTTTGGCTTGCTCCATAGTAATCCCGATCCTGAAACATGGCGTAAAAAGGACTTCGTGAGGTATTGCCATTATAATTAAACTGAGCCTGTTCAGCACTTGAGGTGAAAGACTGGTTTGCATATGAAATAACATTAGCATAAGCAGGAGTCTTAAGCGACAAACGCATTGTATAACGGGCTTTCAATCCATAGGCAAATTTTTTCCACAGGTCTGTGTCTCCGCCATAGATAAGATCCTGAGCGCCTAAAGAAGGATAAACAGAAGTCTTGTCCAGATTCTCAATAGCATCATCAAGAAACTTAAAGATCTCTTCATATATATCTTCCTGCTTGTCAAGCACCGGGGTAAATATTACGCCCGGCTGAACTGCTTCAGTCCATGGCACATCACCCATCATATCAGTCAGTATTGCCAGATTATATGCTGTAAGTATCTGTGCAATACCCAGTGTATGGTAATTGCCTTTTTCCACGCCGTTATCAGAACATTTTTCCCGTATCAGCCTCAGGCAGTAAAGGTTACCATAAACGGCATTCCATGTATTATTATAAGTTGACGAAGCTATAGGCTCTGAAGATCTGATATCAGCATTATAAAACTGACCCCAGATACCGGCATTATGTTCAATATAGATAGATGCATAAAAAGCGAAATCCCCGCCGGCCACCTGGAAAGCGCTGGCTGTCATAACATCTGTAATAATCAATCTTGAAACCATATCGCTCGGATCGTTTACGTTCTTATTTATCTCATCCATGATGGATTCCGAGCAAGACCAGAGGCTAAAGGTCAATATTGCCGTAAATAAAATATAAATTACTTTTCTCATTGTATTAAATATTAAAAGGTTAAATCGAAAGTAAAACCTAAGCTGGTTACCTGGGGCACAGTAAACCTTTCAAACGCTCCTCCCATGTTGGTATTCCCCTGGCTCGATTCAGGATCTAAGTTTGGAAGAGCGGTCCAGAGAAGTATGTTCCGTGCAAAAACAGAAATACCCAGATCGACTTTCTTAAACAGCTTATTGGCAGGCTTATACTTCAGGGAAAGCTCACGAAGCTTCACAAATGAGTTATCAAAAATATAATACTCATCAATATTTGTAAGTATGTTTGTATGCAAATATTGCAATGCAGTGGGATCCGATGGTCCCCCCCGGGCAATATCATTAGGTGTGCCATCAGGCTTTACTCCATCGAAGATAAAAGTTGATTCACGGTCTTCCGTCCTTGCTGACAAACCGTAATAGTCCAGCAATCCGTTGCTGCCCGAGTACATCTGTCCGCCTTGCTTCCACTCAAACAGTGCATTTAATGACAGGTTTTTAAATGTGACAGAAGTATTGGCTCCCAGGATAAAATCAGGAGATACACTTCCGATCACATCAGGCTCACCGATCAATGGGAATCCATGAGTGGGTGAACCGGGATTATCCTCGACAACAATATTCCCATTATCGTCACGAACAAATGTCACCCCGTAAATAACCGGATAAGTATCGCCAATGCCTGCCCGGACCTGAGGAATAGTGAACCCTCCTATATAGATGCTCTCAACACCGGGAGCCAGTTCATCAACAATATTATCAATTTTAGCGAAGTTGAAATTAATATCCCACTGGAAGTCTTTCATTTCCAGAGGAGTTAAATATAATACAACCTCATGACTAACGGTATGCACTTTTCCTCCGTTCATCAGCAATGACTGCACGCCTGTGGATCCTGCAAGCGGTACAGAAAATATCTGATCCACTACATTCTGACGACAGAAAGTATAGTCAATCCCCATGCGATTCTGAAAAAATTTCAGATCTGCGCCAATTTCATACGATTTGGTGTTTTGCGGTACTAAATTGGGGTCATATTGAACATTATTCGGAATATAGGAACTTACCCCTCCGATAGGGTACTGGATTGGAGCACCCGACAACCACCAGCTGCCTGAATAATCAGGAGTGTCGTAATAATTTTGAGTGTATGATCCTGCCTGACCTACCTCAGCATATGAAAAACGCAGCTTGGCGAACGAGATCCAGTCAAAGTCCTTTACAGCATCCAATTCAGATGCCACAAAGCTAAAGGAAGCAGAAGGATAAAAGAAAGATCTGTTATTTGTCGGCATTGTGGAAACAATATCATTTCTGCCTGTTGCATTAAGGAAAATCATGGATTTCCAGCCCAGGGATAAACTTCCGAATATGCCGACAGTACGATTTTTGTTTATAGATTCATTGGCAGTAACCGTATTTGCATTCCTGATATGGGCCCAGCCTCCAAAATTAAAATTCTCACCATGTTCTGAATAAGTTTTGGCGCTGCCCTGATCAAATTCATTTCCGACCAATGCATTCAGGATCAGACTATTGCTAATGTTCCAGTCATAATTTACTGTAAACAGGGAGTTGACAGTCAGAGATGTTATGCCATAATTATCTATTATACCTCTACCTCCTCCATGCCCATATTCAAAAATGTCCTGGAAATTTGTGGTATATGAATCTGTACCTAACTGATAACGTACTTTCAAATTCATATTTGAACCGAGCTTGGCCAGATAATTAATATAACCATTCCCGAAAAACCGGTCAGTTTTTTCAGTAAAGACGGTATGTTCAGCAGACCAGTATGGATTGTCCCAGCTGCCTCCCCGGTAATATATCTGAGAATATACATCTCCGGGAACATAATAAGGATAGTCCTTCAGATTATAGGTTGGAGGAGCCCCCAAAACACCAGCCAGTGCAGCATCATTAGCTGTAGGAAGCTTATCAATATCTGTCTTGGAGAAATTAGCACTGAAACCGGTACTGAAATTCTTATTTAACTTTCTTTCCGCAGAAGCTTTGCCATTATAGCGGTTCATTCCCGATGAGAGAGCTACGCCACTTTGTGACGTCTGGCTGAAACCAAGAGCAAAATTGCCGGCTTCAGTTGCCTGACTTATATTTATGTTATTGGTTGCAGAATAACCTGTTCTAAAATATCTATCCCAGTTATTGAATACCTGCGGAGTAACCCATGTATCTTCAACCTTACCCAGTGCCAGCTGGGGAACATAGAATTCTCCGGGATGACCG
>CAZLCF010000088.1:0-10821 GCA_964557905.1 uncultured Rikenellaceae bacterium
TCTTCTCAGGTGCCCCAGGGTTTTAATTACCAGGCCATTGCCCGCGACGGAGGCGATAATTTAATTACCGATCCGTTCTTTATCAAGCTTGAGATACAGAACCTCGCTGCTGATACGGTATTCTGGATCGAGGAACACAATGTTACGCCGAATGAATATGGCCTTATATCTTTTGTTGTTGGGTCAGACCGGCAGGATAGGCGGAACTGCAGCTAATTTCTCAGATATTGACTGGGCTTCACGTCCGAGGTACCTGAAGACCAGCGCCAATCAGGGCAGCGGGTATGCAGTAATGGGAACCACGCAGATAATGTCGGTACCCTATTCACTGGTGGCAAATGATGTGGCGTGGCCTGTTGAAAAGCTTGGCATTAAAGGAACGACATATTCACGGCTTGAACTGGGGAATATTACTCAGACAACAACTTTAACTAATATCCAACAGGATGTCACATATTCTTCGCTTAATATATCGAGCACCTACATAGACGGAGGCTATGTTCCTGGATTTGTATGGCGTACTACAGACAATAATCCAACAATACCCAAAGCCGGAATCTGGTGCTATAATGATAATACTGGTTCAAAACTCATTTTTGGAACATCCAATCTCTATAATACCGGAATTACAAATACGGCACTTGTTATAGATCCTGCTGGAAATATCGGGATAGGTACGATGAGTCCGGGATATAAGCTGACTGTCAACGGTACTGCCTGGTGTACGTCAGGATCATGGACCAGTTCTGATATACGCTGGAAAAAGAATATCACTGCGATTACAGATATCCTGCCATCAATCCTTAAACTTAATCCTGTAAGTTATGAACTAAGGGCAGAAGAATTTCCTGATATGGGCTTTGTCCCCGGAGAACAAATTGGACTCATTGCCCAGGATCTGGAGAAAGTATTTCCACAGCTGGTAAATACGGACAATAACGGTTATAAGGCTATTGCATACGATAAGCTAAGCTCCTTATTAGTGGAAGCCATCAAAGAACAGCAGGAGCAGATAGAATCTCAAAGCGAAAAAATCACACGGTTGGAAAAACTGGTTGAGCAGCTTATTGAAGATAAGGAATAATAAAAGAAAGAATGGGTAAGGGGGTAAAGGGGAGAATGGGCGAAAAGATTTAATGAGTTACCTGAAGCCGGTTTCCGGTAGCCGGTTACCGGCTTATCACCCCGGATCCGATCACCTCATCCCCGTCATACCATGCGGCAAACTGCCCGGGCGCAATGCCTCTTTGTAATTTATTGAATATGATATAGATACCTTCTTTTCTCCTGAATAACTTCGCCTTCTGCAGCGGCTGACGATACCTGATCCTTACCATATATTCACGGCTTTTACAATCAGCCATAGCAAGATCGGTCCTGATCCAGTGGATCTCATCTTTTTTCACAAATAGCCCTTTCCTGTATAATCCCGGATGAGATTGCCCTTCTCCAACATAAAGTATATTCTTTTCAACGTTTGTACCGATCACAAACAGAGGCTCCTTATATCCACCGATATTTATCCCCTTTCTCTGGCCAATTGTGAAGAAATGAGCTCCGTTATGCGTTCCAATGACTTTACCTGGCAGATTATTTAAATCATGAGGATCCACTGCCTGCCTCAATTCTTCATCTGCAACATTTTCACCAGGCAATCCCGGATGCCATGTTCTGATCTTTTCAGATTTTATTATCTTAACTATATCCCCTTTTTTTGCCTTAAGCTTTTGCTGAAGAAATGTCGGCAGATGAACCTTACCGACAAAGCAGATCCCCTGCGAATCCTTTCGGTGTGCAGTAGCAAGTCCCAGTTTATCAGCTGCTTTGCGGACTTCCGGCTTGGTCATATCTCCGATGGGGAAGAGCGAGAATGCCAGCTGTTCCTGGCTCACCTGGCAGAGAAAATAACTCTGGTCCTTATTATCATCTTTTCCTGCAAGAAGCCTGTGAATAGGTGTATTATTTACACTTATTAATTCCTTCCTGCAATAATGGCCGGTAGCAACAAGATCGCCTCCGAGCTTTTTTGCCTCATCCGCAAAAGAATCGAATTTTATCTCCCTGTTGCATAATACATCCGGATTCGGGGTCCTGCCTCTTTCATACTCGCCAAACATGTAATCGACCACTCTCTTGCGGTATTGTTCGCTGAGATCAACAAAATGAAACGGGATATCAAGCTTTTTTGCCACCATCTCTGCAAACATCAGGTCATCCTCCCAGTGGCAATCGCTCTGAAGCAGACCGGTCGTGTTGTGCCAGTTCCTCATGAACAGGCCAATTACATCATAACCCTGTTCCTTCAGAACCCAGGCTGCCACGCTGGAGTCCACTCCGCCGGAAAGGCCGATTACTACTTTCTTTTTCACAGTGCAAAGTTAATAAAAGTTGTTCACGTACTCACCCCCTTCTTTTCCCCATCTCTGCTTTCGCAAAGAGGGGGAATGTCCTAGTATACAATGATTTAGCCCCCTTCCTTGCGTTAGCAGGGAAGGGGATTGGGGGATGGGTACGTGTATATCAAAGAGAGGGGGTTGGGGGTGAGTACATGAGGAATCAAGGGGAGAAAAAAGAATTATCTTTATAACATGGGAGAAGGCACTCTAACCATATACAGCGCTTCAGCGGGATCGGGCAAGACATTCAATCTTACCCGCGTTTACCTTGACCATCTTTTCAGATCAAGATACAGTTACCGCAGGATACTTGCCGTGACTTTTACAAACAAAGCCACTGCCGAGATGAAAGGCAGGATACTCGATCAGCTTTATCTGCTGGCAAATGGCAGCAGTTCAGATTACCTGGCAGATCTTGTGAAAGATACCGGAAAGAGTGAAGAGTCCATCAGGAATGAAGCCGGGGAGATACTGTTTGCAGTTCTTCACGATTTCTCACGTTTTTCCGTCTGCACCATTGATGCTTTCTTTCAGAAAATTATCCGGGCATTTGCAAGAGAGGCAGGATTGCACTCAGGATTCAACGTCGAGCTGGATCACAGCCTGATACTCTCTGCTGCCGTTGATGAAATGATAGCCTCTTCAGGATGCGACTCAAAGATCAGAAACTGGCTGATAAAGTATGTGATGGCAAATCTTGAGGAGGAGAAAAGCTGGGACCTGAAAGGTGATATCATGAAGCTGGCGGAGGAGCTTTTCAGGGAGAAATTCAGGATCCTTTCAGCCGACGAGAGAGCCAACCTTGAGAATAAGGATTTCCTGCTTGATTATATCAGGAAGATCCGCGGAATGGAATCATCAATTAAGGAGGAGCTTCTTAGTCTTGGTAAGAAATGTGAGAAGATATTTATTGACCATGACCTTACCGACGATATGTTCTATCAAAAGGGGAAGGGTATTCCGGGTTTCATCAGATCTCTGGCAAGTGGATCCATCACAAAACCAAATACTTATGTTTTAAAGATACTTGAGGATCCGCCTAAATGGTCAACAGGCAATCCTGCTCCGCAGCTCCGGGAAGCAATTGCCGGAGGACTGGGAGATGCTTTAAAAGAAACGATCAGGTTTTATGATAATAATATTATTAATTATAACAGTGCAGGAATCGTTCTTTCAAATATTTATGCACTCGGCATTCTTTCCGATGTGCTGAACAGGGTACACCAGGTTGCCTCCTCCGAAAACAGTTTCCTGCTTTCCGAGGCGGGAGAGGTATTGAGCCTTATAACAGGAGAGGAACAGACTCCATTTATATATGAAAAGATCGGGAATATATTCGAAAATTATATGATCGACGAGTTCCAGGATACATCATGGCTGCAATGGAAGAATTTTGACCCTCTGATCAGCGAAAGCATGGGCAGGGGATGCGATAATATTGTTGTGGGAGATATCAAGCAATCGATCTACAGGTGGAGGAACAGCGACTGGCAGATACTTGCCGGAATGAAGGATAAACTGGTTGACGGGAAAAGATTTCTGAGCAACCCTCTCCTGACAAACTTTAGAAGCCGTTCCAATATTATCAGGTTCAACAATTCGCTTTTTTCGGTAATTCCCGCCCAGGCTGATGAGGCATTTTCAGAAGGTGCTTCTTCATCTGAATTCAGAAAGCTCTATGCCGAAGCTGTACAACTTGATCCGGGAAGACGCAATGGCGGATATATCAGGGTGGAATTCATTGATGATGAGAGAGAAAGCGGGAATGAACAAGAAAAAGAGAATAGCAAAATCACTATCAGGAAATGGGAAGATATCGTCCTGGAAAAGCTTCCGTCCGTGATAGAATCTATTCAGGATAAAGGATATAGAGCCTCCGATATCGGTATCATTGTCAGGGAAAGCAAGGATGGTCAAGCCGTTGTCAGGAGAATGATTGAGTACGGCAGTAACTGCACTCCGGAGCAAAGGAGCAGGTATAATTACAATGTTGTATCCAATGATTCATTATCCCTCTCTGCTTCCCATGCCCTCACCTTTATTATATCAGCAATAAAAGTTCTTGATAATCCTGACGATATGATAAGCAGGGCACAGATGGTCAGGTTTTACCTGCTGGCAACAGGCAACGAAAATGCAGATAAGATTCCCCTTTTCCGAAATAGCCTGATGGATGGTTCTCATGGCTGTTTCCCTGAAGGCTTTGAGGAGTTTATGGAAAAGACAAGGCAGCTGCCGCTGTTTGAGGCTGCAGAAAATATTATCGGTTTTTTCGGGCTTGGTAAATATCCATGGAACGTGGCTTACCTGAATACTTTCCAGGACCTGGTCCTAAGTTTTTCCGGAAATAAAAACGCTGATTTTCAGTCATTTCTGGAGTGGTGGGAGACAACCGGACAGACAAAATCAGTGATCCTCCCGGCAAACCAGGATGCCGCAAGGGTATTTACTATCCATAAATCAAAAGGACTTGAATTCAGGATTGTGATCCTTCCGTTCATTTCATGGAACCTCGATCATAAAACCTCAAAGCACCCGATACTCTGGGTGAAGCCCGAAACGCCTCCTTTCAATGAGCTCGGGATACTTCCCGTAAGATATGGCAAGGCACTTTTGGAGACGGTTTTTGCCAATGAATTCAGTCATGAAAAGTATTCCGTTTACATCGATAACATAAACCTTCTTTATGTCGCAATGACACGGGCAATGGATGTGATATGGGGCTTTGCTCCGGAGACACCCAATTCAAATGAAACTATTGCGGGGGTTCTTAAAGATGCCTTAACCTCAGGTGAAAACCAAGCCGGCGAATCGGGCATTCTCCTGAACAGCTGCTATGATGAAGATAAGAAGATATTTGAGTACGGAGAGATGCCCGAAAACAAAGATGTGTATCCGGAGAATAAAGATAGGGTTTCTAGAGAATATATAGTCAGTCGGAAACCCGGATCACTCCGGCTTAAACTGCATGGAGAAAATTACTTTTCAGCAGACAGGAAAGAAAAGATCAACTATGGAAAACTGATGCACGGGGTTTTTGAAGGCATTGACTCTTCAGATGATATTCCTTCTGCAGTTAAAGGCCTTGTCCTTGAGGGCAGGATACCGAATTCCGAGGCAATCGCTCTTGAAGAAAAGCTCAGGAGTCTCATTGCCGCTTCTCCAGTCTCGGAATGGTTCAAACCCGGAATCAATGTGATGAAGGAAGCGGAGATTCTCATGCCATCGGGACATACCCGGCGTCCCGACAGGATTATAATCAGGGATGGTAAAGCAGTTATCATCGATTTCAAATTTGGCGAAGAAAATAAGCGCTATGCTGACCAGATAAGGCAATACTGCAAACTGCTGACAGATATGGGATACAAAGAGATTGAGGCTTACCTGTGGTATGTTGATAAGAATAAAATTGTTAATGCATGATGTCATCACATGTGAAAAATAAGGAATTTCCGTGGGGGCATCGGCGAAGGTTCAATGCTTACCCTGACTATTTCAGGAAGCTTTCTGGAGCAAGAGTACAAAAGGTGTCAATAGATGCGGGATTTACCTGTCCCAACCGTGACGGGACAAAAAGCACCGGAGGATGTACCTATTGTGATAATAAAGCTTTCAATCCTTCATACTGTGTTCCTCAGAAATCCGTTAACCGCCAGATAGAGGAGGGAATTGAATTCCATAAGAACAGATACCGCGAAGCAGGATCTTATCTCGCTTATTTCCAGGCATATTCAAACACCTACGCACCTGTTGAAAAACTCCGGGAGCTGTATGAAGAGGCATTAAGGTACCCGGGAATTATCGGACTTATTATTGGTACAAGGCCGGATTGCATTGATAATGAAAAGCTTGCTTATTTAAAAGAGCTTTCTCGAAGGTGCTATGTTGCAGTGGAATATGGCATTGAATCGTGCTATGATAAAACGCTGAAAAAGATCAACAGGCGACATTCATATGAGGAAGCTGCTGATGCTGTCAGGGTCACAGCTGCGCTCGGAATAAACACAGGTGCCCATTTTATTTTCGGACTGCCGGGAGAAACCCGTGATGAGATGCTGGCAGAAGCAGAAATGATCTCTGAATTGCCGCTGAAGACAGTAAAATTCCATCAGCTCCAGATAATCAAAGGCACTGTCATGGAAACGGAGTTCCGGAATAATCCCACTGATTTTCACCTGTTTACATGGGAGGATTATCTTGATTTTTTTGTTAAATTCCTTGAAAGACTTAACCCTGCAATTGTGGTTGAACGTTTTACGGGTGAGGCTCCTCCGAGGTTCCTTGCAGAACAACGATGGGGCAAAAAACGAACCGACCAGATCGTCGGGCTTATAGAAAAACGCCTTGAAGAACTTGATACCTGGCAAGGCAAACTATTTGAAAGTCAAAAGTCAAAAGTCAAAAGTCAAATTGACCGGTAGCCGGTCGCTGGCAGCCAGTCGCCAATATATATGGAGTATTTTCTCGAACATATTGCAAAACATCTTTATCCAGAACATGGCAATCGTCTGAATAGCCACTGTCTTGTTTTTCCAAACCGCAGGGCCGGGCTCTTTTTTCTTAAATATCTCGCAGCGGAGATAAGCCGACCTGTGTGGACGCCGGCTATAATGACCATAAACGATTTGTTCCGTTCATTATCAAAATTGCAGCTTGCTGAAAATGAAATACTCCTGTTTGAGTTATATAAAGTATACCGTGCAGTAAAGAAAAGCAGCGAGAGCTTCGATGATTTCTATTTCTGGGGCGATATGCTTCTTAATGATTTTGATGACGTCGACAAATATCTTGTGGATGCATCAAAACTGTTCCGTAATGTGCAGGATATTAAAGAGATCGATCAGCAGTTTGGCGGCCTTACCGATGAGCAGATTGAAATTATTAAACGGTTCTGGACCAATTTCAATCCTGAAAAGCTGACCAGGCAGAAGGAGGGATTTAAAAGCATCTGGTCGGTTCTGAATGAGCTTTATGAAGGATTCAGAAAATCTTTGAGAGAGAAAGATCTTGCCTATGAGGGGATGATCTTAAGGGATGTTGCAGAAGATTCCGAAAGGATCAACCCATCTGGTATCCGATGGGAGATGGTCCATTTTATAGGTTTTAACGCTCTGAACGAATGTGAAAGATCACTGATGAACAGCCTGAAGAAAGAGGGAAAGGCAAAGTTTTATTGGGATTATGATAATTCGTACATCGGAGGGAGCAAATTGAATTCTGCCGGCTATTTCCTGCGGAATAACATTAAGATATTTGGAAATGACATGCAAGGGGAGTGGAGTTATGATACCGTTCTTTCATCTCCAGTAAAACGACGTATAATTGATACCTCATCCGATGTTGCGCAGGTAAAGCTTATACCTGAGCTGATAAAAGAAATACCCGGGATTACTCCTGAAAATGCACATGAAACGGCGGTCATCCTGGCTGATGAGAATCTTCTGATGCCTGTCCTGACAAGTCTCCCTGAGGATATCCCTGACATAAACATAACCATGGGTTACCCGCTGAGGCATACTTCAGTTTATACCCTCGTGAAACATCTTCTTGACCTTCAGCGAAATGCATTAGTGCAGGATGGAATCATCCTTTTCAACTACCGGGACGTGATAAGCATCCTGAAGCACAGCCTGGTCACGGAGCTGATGAATGAAAAGAATAATGAGATCATCGGGGAAATCATTGAGAAAAACCTGATCCGGGTACCATCAGGGCGTTTTGAGCAATCAGAAATTCTTGCAGGGATCTTCAGGAAGCCTTCTTCACCTGCCCTGCTGTCTGATTATCTTAAATCGGTTCTTTCACTTATTGTTTCACATGACCCGGAAGAAAATGATGAACAGGAATATGATTCCACTGAGAGAAACATCAGGAATGAATTCATTTACAGGGTAATACTGTCAATAAACAGACTTGATACCGTTGCCTCCAGTCCGGAAATAAGCTTTACTGCGAATACCTGGATCAGCCTGCTCGACCGGCTTTTGAGAAATCAGTCTGTGCCGTTTTCAGGAGAGCCTCTTTCAGGTATCCAGATAATGGGTATTCTTGAAACCAGGTCTCTTGATTTTAAAAATCTTATAATATTATCAGTCAACGAAGGTATCCTGCCTGCAGTCACTATTGGATCATCATTCATTCCATTCAACCTTCGTGAAGCTTTCGGACTGCCATCAATAAATCACCGGGAATCGGTCTATGCTTACCATTTCTATCGGCTTCTGCAAAGGGCGGAAAATGTAACATTCATCTACAACTCAAATCCTGAGGGGCTAAGAAGCGGGGAGATGAGCAGATTCCTCCAGCAGATGAAATATGATCCCTTGCTGAAGCCCGAATTCCTGAATTTAAGTTTCGAGATCAGGAACCGCGGCACCGTAAGTGAAGAAATTAAGCGTACGGAAGAACATCAGCATCAGCTTATCTCTCCGTTCTCAGCGGAAAACAGTAACAGGATCCTGTCTCCCTCGGCCATCAATACCTGGCTGAACTGCAGGATGAAGTTTTATTACAGGTATGTTTGCGGTCTGAAGGAACCTGAAAACATAACTGAGGAAATAGATCCCGCATTGCTCGGCACCCTGTTGCATGATACCATGGAAATCCTCTATCAGGGATTTATTGGACGGAGCGTCAATGCTCCGGCAATAGACGCAATCCTGTCTGATAAGCAAACTATCTCAAAACTGATCAGCAGGACGATAAGGGAATTATTCAGCAGGGAAAATGATACTGCCATCGCTGGTAATGAGCTGATAGTTAAGGAAGTGCTAATGGTGTATATTAGAAGGATCCTTGAAGCTGATAAAGTATCTGCTCCATTTACCATACTTGGTCTTGAAACACCAGTGAGTTTCCCGGTCACAGCAGGAGAAGGCAACAGCATAATCGGGCTTTTTGCAGGGGGAAATATTGACCGGGTTGACAATAAGGAAGGCGTGACGAGAATTGTGGATTACAAGACCGGGGCAATTGCTGATTCCATCAGTTCGGTCAGCGATCTTTTTGTTGATGACAGGAAGAAGGATCCGGACGGGTGGCTGCAGACTTTGCTTTATTGTGAAGGCTATATCTGTGAGAATCCCGGCCAGGTGGTCAGTCCATCAGTTTATAAGGTGAAAAAGGTGTCAGATGAGCACTTTTCCGGCAAGCTTATAATAAAGGAGGGTAAAGGAGAAGGGATCCCTGTTGATGATTATAATACTGTAAGGCAGGAATTTATGGAAGGTCTCAAATCAACAATCGGCAAAATATTTAATAGAAATGAACCTTTTATAATGACTGCTTCCAATGGATGGAATAAATGCTCATATTGTCCTTATCGGGCATTGTGTTTAAGATAGCGATAACAACGGATTGGTTTTTTTCATAATTTGGTGTCCAATTTTAAACCTGCCTGAATGAAAACCGGGTATAAAGATTATCATGTAGATATAAAGAATGTCAAATTTATTGCTGATGACGGGAGAACCTGTCCGCGGACTGCAATAGTGAATTTCTATGATTCTAGAGGTAAGGTGATTGATAATGAGTTATTCGGAGCCATTGAGATAAGTGTGGTCTATGATCTTATTAAAGAAGGGAAAGATATAATTCTTGATAATTATTTTATTTCCGACTTTTCCTTATCTGTTTACAGAAGACATAATAATATTGACAAAAAAGCCATTGTTCCGATCAAAAGCTTTTCTGCAAAGAATGCCTTTTTTGAATCAACAATATGCAACGATTTTTCACATGCCTCATTTGCAGATGGTGAAGTAAGCTTCGAGGGGGCACATTTTGGAAAAGGCAGGGTATCTTTCACCGGGTGTCGGTTTGGAAAAGGGAATGTGATCTTTTCAAATACTTTTTTCAGGAACGGGAACATTGAATTTGCCGGGTCATCGTTTGGTGAAGGTGATTTCATGTTCAAAAACGCTGTTGTAAACGACGGGGTTAAGGATTTTCAGGATATCCAGTTCGGGAACGGCGAGGTTAGTTTTGCAAATACAGAATTCAATGACGGAGAGCTTCTTTTTATAAATACCCGTTTCAACAGCGGCCGGTTTAATTTCAAAGTAGCACGGATAACCGGAGGTAAAGTTGATTTTCATTATTCCGTTTTCGGAGATTGCGAAATTATGTTCGAAAGGACTGAATTCGGCAACAGCAGGGTTGACTTCAGGACTGTTGATTTCGGCTCGGGCAGGATAAATTTCAACAGGTCGGTCTTTGGTGACGGAGAAGTGGATTTTGAAGGCGCCTCATGCAAGGCAGGCAAGATACAGTTCAAGAAAGCCGAGATGAGGGCTGGCACTAAAAATTTCAATCTTATGGAGATGGATGACACTGAAATAAGTTTTGAAAGAACAAATTTCGGTGATGGTAATGTTTCCTTCTATGAATCCAGGTTTCAAACTATATCACTTAAATCATGCCATCT
>CAZLCF010000089.1:0-10654 GCA_964557905.1 uncultured Rikenellaceae bacterium
TTTTTGTATCAGGAAGCTTGTCGAACATATCCTTGCTGTGCAGCCAGTATACTCCAAACCGTACACTGTCTGCTTTTGTCATTATCTGCTGGGCGTATACGCTAGTCCATGATAAAAGAAAGAACAGTACTATGGGCAAATTCTTTGTTTTCATATTCCTGATTATTATATGACCTGCATGACTTGCACGACCGCAAGACTGCAAAACAATATTTATATTAATCCTTTAATAATCTTCAGCATGGCTCCGTGCTGCTCCTCCATACTCTCTACCAGCCTCATCTGTGCTCTCGTCCGCTGAAGGTTATGATGTTCATGGTGTGTCTTGTAATATTTATCACCATCAATATAATCAGTTAGAAAACGTAATGCCTGTTCGTAAGTCATCAGCAACGGAGTAAAAGCAAGATATTCCTTTTCAACAGCATTCAGGGTGTTCTTTGTTTCTGAAAGATATCCCCGTGCATAAGCTTCAAACAGGTCGATATCCATTTCTACTTTTAAAAGTTCTTTTTCATCCTCTGCAGCGATATTTGCCCCGGTTCTTATCGCATCGCCAAAGTCTGAATGGAAATACCCCGGCATTACAGTATCGAGATCAATGATACAAAGTGATCTGTCATTCTCATCAAAAAGAATGTTGTTGAATTTTGTGTCGTTATGAGTTATCCTGACGGGGATTTTACCTTCCCTGCCAAGCTTGTGGATGATTTTCATATTATCTGCTCTTCTTATTATGAAGGCAGTTTCATTTCCGGTTTCCCTGACCCTTCCTGCAGGATCCTCTTTTAATGTTTTGAAGAATATATCGAGCCTGTTTTCGATATTATGGAAATTCGGAATGGTATCAAAAAGTGGTTTGCCCGGCAAGTCTGAAAGCAACGCCTGAAACCGGCCTATAGCCTTGCCTCCCTCAAAAGCCTTGTCGGGAGAATCCACTATATCATATGAACGGTGGTTTGCAATGAATACAAACATTCTCCAGTAATTACCGTAACTATCAGTGATCCAGCTCTTGCCATCTATTGCAGAGATCATCTGAAGGCATTCTCTCTTAACGTCAGAGCCGGGAATTGAGGATATTTTTTTGTGCAGGTGAAGAGTGACTCTTTCGATATTATCCTGAAGTTCAGGTATATTCCTGAATACTTTGTTATTCAGCTTTTGCAGGATATAATCATCCTTGTTCTGTTCAGCGGTTTTGATATAAAAAGTCTCATGTATATGTCCGCTGCCGAACGGTTCGCCTGTCAGAAATGTGCCCTCTGCGGCGAAGCATTCAAACAGCCTCTTCAGATCATGCTCCATTTTTTAATCCGACTTTGTGTCCGAAAAATGCATAATACATTATTACTAGGTAACATGGTACGCACAACCAGTATGCTGTTTGTGTGGAGAAATTAACTGCAAGTTTTCCATAGAGCAAGGGTAAGAGGGCGCCGCCGGCAATAGCCATTATTAAAAGCGCTGATGCTGTCTTTGTGAATTTGCCCAGTCCATTAAGTGCAAGCGGCCATATTGCCGGCCAGACCAGAGCATTTGCCAATCCCATTAAAGAGACAAACAACACAGTAACAGGGAGCACAAGGTTTAGAGGCTTAAAGGTTACCAGATCAACGAATGGCATAGTAAAGGCAACATTTGCAGGAATCAGGACTGCACCAAACGAAAGAATAACCCCGAGTATAGTGCATATTTTCAGTGCATTGCCCTGTTTCAGGTATTTCGGGATGAAAATTATGCCCAATACGTACCCGATGATCATGCTCAGCAGGGTAAGAGATGTATAATACTTGGCCGAATCCATGGGTATCTTAAGCGATTGCCCGTAGCGGATAATCGTATCTCCGGCGATAACCTCCACTCCGACATAAAAGAAAAGAGCAATGACACCCAGAATTAAGTGAGGGAATTGCCATATGCTGGTTTTATTAACATTTGCCTCGCCAACCGATTCATCCTCAGCTTCAGTGTCAACTTCAGGGAGATGTGCAAATTTCAGCAGAAGACCAAGGAGCACCAGGATTATTGCCATCACAATATATGGCATTATGACTCTCTGTGCCATTTCATCAAGCAGAGAAGCACGGGTTGCTGCATCTGCGGCCTGGGCCAGCTTTTCTTCAAGTATGTGTGAGTCTTTCAGGATAATGCTTGCAAGAATGATAGGAGCTATTGCACCTGCAAACTTATTCGCAATACCCATTATGCTTATTCTCTTAGCCGCACTTTCCCGCGGCCCGATAATCGTAATATAGGGATTTGAAGCTGTCTGAAGGAGAGCAAGTCCGGTTCCCATAACAAAGAGACCTGTGAGAAAAAGGCTAAATGTCCTGGCCATAGCTGCCGGAATGAATATCAGCGACCCCACTGCCATTATCCACAAACCTATCGACATTCCATTTTTAAAGCCTGTTTTTTTAAGCAATGCCGAAGAGGGCAGCGCCATCACAAAATAGGAGATATAGAATGCAAATGTTACAAAATAGGCTTGAAAATCATTTAGTTCACAGGCAGTCCTGAGAAATGGAATTAAAATACCGTTAAGCCAGGTGACAAAACCAAAAATGAAAAAGAAGAGACCGATAATTGTTATGGAAAAGATATAATCCTTCCTGCTTATCACGTTTGATGAGGTATTGTTTGTCATAGTTTCGTGTTTTCCGGATTATTAATAAATGAAGGCTTCAAATCTAATCTTTTTATACAATGCTGCAAAGGAATTACTGACAGGTTTTAACCCTGGGCGCTTTTTTCCCGTGATTTTGCTCCCAGGTATCCACCGTGATGCCGCTTTGCATAATCCTCTGCCCTGAACCCTATCTTCTCCATCATGATGACAACCAGAGCATCGCCGATGACTGTGAATACTGTGGTAGAGGTGGTTGGTGTAAGTCCCAGAGGACAAACCTCGGAAGGAGCTCCTGTAAGTATAAAACAATCAGATTTCTGTGCAAGCGGACTATCAGGATTACCGGTAATTACTATCACAGGCACAGATGGGTAAAGATTATTCTTAAGGTCAACGAGTTCAATTATTTCCCGGGTTTTTCCTGAATTGGATACTGCCAGGATGACATCATTTTTCTGCAGTATTCCAAGATCCCCGTGCTGGGCCTCACTTGGATGAAGGAATATCGATGGTGTACCTGTTGAACTGAATGTGGTCGCAATATTGTGAGCTATCTGGCCTGCTTTTCCCATGCCGGAGGTAACAAGCTTGCCGTCTTTCCTGTGCACATGATCGTAAATAATTTCAACCGCCTTTGCATAGTTCCCTGTTACAGGTATATTCTTTATTGCAGATGCCTCATTATCAAATATCTGCTTGATCTTTTTTTCCATAATTGTCTTATAATTAAACGAATGTCAAAGTTATTAAAAAACTGTTGAAAGCAACTTTAATAGTTGTATTGAATTATATAAAGTTATTATATTTTTGTTTTCGTTTCAGAAAGTGAACAAAGCAATAATGGGAAATATTGATAAGGCTTCTCGCACAGATCTTCCTTCACGCAGTTATCAGACCTATGTGGTAATAACGGCATTCTGTTCATTGCTGGCAATTGTAGGTTTTGCGTTGTATGGATTGCCCTTCTTCTACGATTTTTATATGAAGGAATTCGGGTGGTCACGTACTTTGGTCACATCGGGGAATGCTCTGGGGAAACTACTGGTTGCACCGCTGTTCGGATTCATAGCAGGATGGATAATAGACCGTTATGGTCCAAGACGGATGTTGATGGCAGGTGCGTTGATGACAGGAGCCGCACTTATTGGATTGAGCACAATGAATTCCCTGGGTATTTTTTATCTGTCATATATTTTTGTTGCCCTTGGTTATGTTTTCGGCGGTCCTTTGCCATGCCAGGTTCTGATCTCAAGATCGTTTACAAAAAACCGCGGAAAAGCCATGGGTATTGCATATCTCGGTATCGGAAGCGGATTCGCCCTGGTGCCATTGATTGCAGCCGGACTGGAAAAACATTACGGATGGCATATTTCACTTGCATCACTCGGGATCATGATTATCATAATTGCTCTTCCCATGGCATTTTTCATTAAGAATCCGCATTCAGATCCTGATGCAGTAACTGAATCAAAAGAAACAACACCTGTAAAAAGCATATTGAAAAGTCCGTATTTCTATCTTCTGGCTTTTGGAAGTATGTGTTCTATTGCAGCGGTAGGGGGTGTAAATCAGCACTTTAAACTTTATCTTAGAGAACTTGATTTTACACAGACCCAGGCAGCTCACATGATTTCAATTGTTGCTGTCATGAGCCTTGCAGGAAGGGTGATCATGGGTTGGCTGGCTGATATATTCCCCCGCAAATATGTGATGATCCTTATTTATATGCTTGTCGGTGCATCAATCCCATTATTGCTACTGCATGAATTTTCAGGACGACTATATATTTTTGCGATCATTTTTGGTATAGGGCTCGGTGGTGATTATATGATCATTCCGTTAATGGCGGGAGATCTCTTTGGGGTAAAGACACTTGGCAGGGTAATGGGCATTATTCTTGTTGCTGACGGGATTGCTGAAGCTGCCATGCCCATGGCCGTCGGTGCAATGAGGGATGCCGCACCAAATTATACAATCGGATTCATTGTCCTTATCTGCGTGGCTTTTACCGGCGCTTTAATTATTTCTTTTCTGCCGAAGCTGAGAAAAGAAATAAAAGCAAGCTGATCTGATAGCCACACTTTAACCGGAGAATATAAATGATGACAGCTTTTTAGCGTTGACGAAATTATTGTAATATTTAATTAAAGTATTTTCCCGGGAAGCAATCATTTCTTGTGTAAATGGCTGTTGCATTAATGAATTTATCTTTTCTTTTATTGACTTACCTGACCCTGCAATATGACAAAGTGGTTCAAGCCAGGTTCCATTTATCATTTTTTCGTTCACAATGCAATGTCTTCCCATAGAGAGAGCCATCAGGAGCTTCAGTTTTAATCCATTAATAACATAGGCAGGAAGAATGTTAATGTGTGCATTACTTATCAGCTTTGCCATGTTTTCATTATCAGGATTTGGTATAATCCGGATATTGCTGAAAGTGGAGGATCTCGCCTCCAAGCGTTTTGGAGGATTTTTACCTGCGATTATACACGGGTAAGGTACTTTTGAAAAAACCCGGGATATAAGAAATTCTGCAATCGCAGTGTTTTCACTTACAGACAGGTTACCATGATAAAGACAATATTCACCAATGCCAGGCTGACTTTCAATTTTGCCGGATGGATGGAATGGCAGGATAAGTTCAGAATTATGGTATTTATTCCCGAAATATTCGTAGTCGCCGGGAGAAATTGCAAAAAGCTTCTCAGCACTTTTCAGGATCTTTTCATACAAATTAAGCCTGAGAGATTCAATCTTAAAATACACCTTTTTGAAAGGATTCTTCTCATATACAGACAGACCGGCGAAATACCTGTGTTCTATATTGTGAGTGCGTACAAATTTCCTGCGGCCTGAAAGTGCGGGATGATCCAGGTAGAAAGTGGTATGTAGTCCGTCGAAAAGTATCGGGAAATTATCCTTGAGAAGGTTTGTAAGAAGGGTCTTTGAACTTCTCGATTTAACGGTGAATGGAAATAATGACAGATGGGGGAGTAAGCCGGATTTCCTTGTGTAATAATTTACTGTTTTACACAGTGAATCCAGTTCCGGCGAATGCGGCCGCTCATACTCAAAACAGTGCAGATGTATTTGAATACCAACATGATGTAGTGATTTAATTCTATAAAATGTATCAATCATTCCACCATAATCCGGAGGGTAAGGGACATCCAGGGTAATTATATGCAGATCTCTGTTCAATCGATTTTCTTTTTAAAATTATATTTCCAGTAAGTATATTCCAGTCCTTTTCTTTGTCTTCTTCCTGTCATCTCATTGATTGTGATCTCAACCGCATGACATCTTTCAACTTCTTTCAGCAGTACCTTCCTGGCACCCGGCCGCAGCAGCTGGTTAAAAGTATTCAATATCCTGCACCGTTCATTTATATCATCAATAATCCTGGCTTTTCCATAACATACTGCACTATCATTGTCTGCTTTGCATCCGCCACCCTGGGGATGCCGCATTGTCTTGCCTGATTGTCTTCCGGCAGACAGACAAACATGGGGATTGGACCTGATATAATCAAGCTTTTTGCCGCGCAATGCACAGTGAAATAAAATTTTACCGTTAGTATAGACATAAGTCAGAGGAATAACATAAGGTACTTCATCCTTGCACATTCCAAGGAATCCCAATGTCTCTTTCCGCAGGATCTTTTCAATTTCCTCACGTGAGTTTTTGAATTTATCAGAAGGCTTTTCCATCTTTCCTGATTTCATATCTATTTTTTAATGAATACAGGCTATTCATCAAAGTTATCAATAATTTTAAGGTGCCAATCTGTAAATAATTTAATTTAAGTTGATTTCAGAGTATTCTGAAAATCTACGTATTTGACATTATGGCTGATATATTGTATTTTTGATGATATACCTTATGGCATGGGATCCGGCTGGAGTACCCGGGAACAGGAGATTTCAAGCGAACCGATTTATTAATGACTTTAATCTAAATCAGGAGGATAATACGATGTTTAAAGAAGTATTTCATATAAGAACAATCCTTGGTGTATGTTTTACAGGTGCAATATTAATTTCAGGCTGTGCAAAGGAACAACCTGGCACACGCTCTTATTTGCAGGAACTTACAGATAAATATCTTAATGCGGTTGTTGCAGGAGATCCCTCAGGACTGCCTTTATCGCCAACTGTGAAATTTACTGAGGATACTCAGATAAAGAAAGTAGGGGAAGGATTATGGATTGGAGCTTCTGAAGCTCCCACAACCTTTAAAGTATATGCGATTGACACTGTAAGCAGTCAGGTTGGTTTCTATGGTGTGATGAAGGAAAATGACAAACCAATTATCCTGGCATTGCGGTTAAAAGTGGAAAACTCACAGATCACAGAAATAGAACATGTTATCGCAAGGCAGATCGGTGAGAAAGGAATGAAAAACCTAGTTACACCCCGCTCCGGTCTGGTTGAGCCTGTTCCTGCAGAATTGCGGGTTCCGCGTGAAAGAATGTTTGAAATAGCAAATCTTTATTTTGAAGCTATTGAAAAGGATGATGGCAGCATTGCCCCGTTTGCTGATGACTGTGTACGACATGAGAACGGCACACAGACAACGACAAATGAGCAACCTGATCCAACAGACTTTGGAGATTCCGAAGAGGAACAGCTAAAGCTGGCAGTGGCCCGGGTTGATGCCTGCGGCTGTGGGAAGCAGATTGATGCACAGAATCTTGCATACATCACCCGCATTTGGCCGCGACGCCTTACGATCATTGACGAAAAGCTCGGACTGGTATTCGGCTTTCCGATGTTTGTTCACAAGGGCGATGTTCAGTCGGTTAAGATCATAGGAGTCCCGGGTGTTGATACCTTACCAAAGAAATTTCCGCCATTTAACCTGCAGGCCGGAGAAATATTCAAAATCTACGGGGGACAGATCCATGATATTGAGGCAAATGGCATGGTAGTGCCTTATGGTTCCGGCAGCGGCTGGGATGAATGATTCTTATCAGTTCATTTATTAAATTATGAATTATGTTGAAATTTAGAAACTATTTTCACCCATATTTCCTTTTATACCTTATTGTCACCAGTATCTGTTTGGATATTACAGCTCAGACGATCAGCGAAGAAACGGGTTCTGTTATTGTTAAAAAAAGTCAGGATTTTAAAATAGCCGGTGACGGACGCTCTGACAACTGGAAAGACACGGAATGGATAAACCTGATACCGCGAAACAATAACAGTACAGATTACCAGACTAAAGTGAAAGTGCTCTATTCCGAAACAGGTATCTACTTTCTTTTCGACTGCAAAGACAAAAAGCTGACATCAACAATGAAGGCCGATAACCTTAACCTGTGGGAAGAGGATGTTGTTGAAGTCTTCTTATGGACTGATGAGAACTTTCCTGTTTATTTTGAATATGAGCTTTCTCCGCTGAATTATGAACTGCCTATTATCGTGCCCAATTTCAATGGGACTTTTCTGGGATGGCTGCCATGGAAGTACGAAGGCGATAAAAGAACTCAGCATGAAACAAAAGCTATAGGAGGGAAGAAGAAAAGCGGAAGTTCTGTCTCCGGATGGATTGCTGAATTCTTTATCCCCTATAAATTGCTAGCCCCTCTGAAGCAGGTTCCTCCTGTTTCAGGTACCAGGTGGAGAGCTAATATGTATCGGATTGATCACGATTCAGGTCCTATGTCCTTTGCCTGGCAAAAAGTCACTGACACGTTCCACGAATATAAAAAATTCGGAACATTTATTTTTGAATAGAAAGCCGGTAAAACAACACTAGCCTGAACTGCCGGCTTATCTTAATTTGTCATGAAACTGATTTGAGATATAACACAGCCCCAGCTGTACCTATCTTCTCCAAAAAACGATTCAATCCCCTGCTCAAAGAAGATTTCTAAAGAACAATTATGCGGTTATCAATTTGTTGATTGTCTATTCTTTGTGAACTTCTGATCCGCCTCTGGCATCAACAGAGACCCTTTCAGGATTCCCTGAATAATATACATCACCTCCTCCGGAGATATAACCGGATATTTCCTGTGATGCATTCACACGGATATCCGATCCTCCGCTGACATTAAATGATGTAGTCCTGGTGATCAGGGTTCCGGCACTGACATCTCCGCCGCCGTTAAGGTTTATTTCAAATTCAGCGGCCTGTCCGGAAAGGGTAGCATCTCCTCCACCCGAGATGGTGCATTTCAGCTTTTCAGTATTTATTTCGACATCCAAATCACCTCCGCCATTAATATCAACGACAGCATCAGAGGTTTTTTCTTTGCTCCTGAAAAACAAATCGCCTCCTCCGCCTATCCTGCAGGAAATGACACTTGCATTTACTTCTGATTTTACATCGCCTCCCCCGGACATATCAAGATAATAATCTTTAATATTTCCCTCAATTTCCGCGTCACCGCCGCCGCTGATATTGACCTTCACTTCACCTGAATTGATAACCGAGCTGAAATCGCCGCCTCCGCTGATATAAACACCGAGTTCCTCAACATTTACCGGAGTCTCACCAGTGACATCACCACCTCCCGATACATCAAGGTTGTCTATATTTTTAAAGGTGATCCGGGCTTTCAGTGGTTGAGTAGCCCAAATATTATTCCTGGTGTAGATCTTCAATATGCCATTATCCACCTTGACAGTGATATGATCAAATAAATTCTTTTGGGCGGTAAGAGTAAGAGATTCGGAATTTCCCTGCACGAGTATTACGTCGAAACCACCAGATACTTCAATACCGTGGAAGTCAGACACATTGAAATTTCTGTCTATGGGCATTCCGCTGCCTTTCACCGGGAAGAATGACTGAGAGTATGTACAGTTTGTAAGCATCATCAGGATGATCATAAGGATCGTACGACTGTTAGTGACTGTTTTTTTCATATTGATATTTTTTATTTATGACAGATCAGGTCTAAAATTAAATGCAACTAAATAAAGACGGGGAATTTGTGAGCATGTTGCATAGTTTTACTGGAAAATATGGTATAATTTTGGTATAAGATTCCACGACTATGAAAAAGCTGATCTTCATTGCATTTTTAATATTGACCTGTAATTGTGAAGAGAAACCGGATTATTGGGGTTGTAAGAAGAAAACAACGTTGACCTATTCTACTGGCAGGGACACATCCTGGGTAGAACTTTACATTGTTGGGAGTGCAACTGAAAAAGAGATGAAAGATGTAGAAGAAGGAATAACAACAACTACGACAGAAGATGTTGGAAATGGTGTAACAAGAATAAGGACTGTTCATATTCAATGCACTCCACAGTACAGCCCTAATAAATAATCTTCTTAACTTATTTTATTTGACCCCCGGTCACGAGCCGGGGGTTTTTGCATTAAAATAAAATTGACTTTGGCTTTTTGCTGGAGTAACTTTGCTTTATGTAATTATTTTGATAGACGTTAAATTCAAGAGCAATTAGTTACTAACTAAATCAAGGTAAAATGGAGAATAAAGAAAGCACATCACATGAAGGATTTATTGATGTAAGGTATAATATTACATTTTCAATATCCTTAACCCTTGTGTCAATCACATTATTTATTTTAGGCGTTTTAGGTATAGTACCACAGGTGTTAAAAGAACATCCTACTCTATGGCGGTTTTTTTGGATTTTTTTCATGCTTTTGTCTATTGAAGGTATTTATAGAACATTTGGCAAAAAATTAAGATATGATGTAAAAAATAAACGATTATATTACTGTAGATTCTTATTTAAAAATGAATTAAAATACGATAAATTATTAGTCAAAGATGAAGACCTGTTCATAGAAATAAATGGAAAAGCCAAGAAGTATAGTAATCTATGCGATAAAAAGGACCTTGATATACTGTTTCAAGAAATCAACAAGGGATAATCCTTTATAGGCTCCACATAGCAAAACTGACTTCAAATCCTTTTAGCACGATAGTTAAATCCAGCCCTCGAAAATCAGCTCCGGGGGCTTTTCAATTAAATTTGGACATACCCCAAAATTTATCCAAATCCAAAACTTAGCTGGGTTTTATCAATT
>CAZLCF010000090.1:0-10638 GCA_964557905.1 uncultured Rikenellaceae bacterium
CGCCAATCAAAATACTACCTCCATCAGCATTAGCAAATCCTGCAATAGCTTTGATAATTGCATATTTATATTCTTCACTTACAATATTGTGATTTTTATCAACCTGATAGGTCTGTTTTGCTTCAAGATAATCTGTTTCACCTCTTTCCAGAAGATCGTCAATCCCCAAAATTATTGCAGCCTCTTCTGTTCTGACTATCTTTGAGAAAAACTTGTTCATTTCACCAGCAATCATTTTCCGTCTTTCCTTAAGAAAATCTTCATATTTGTCTAACAACCAAAGACTTTCATCTTCAGGAATAAGCTGTAACTTCAATGCATCCGGGTAATTTGCTTTTACCTGGGCAAGATAAGCATTAGCATATGAAGCAGATTTACTCCTGTTTTCAATCTGAGTTAAAAGACATCTGTTTGTAATTTCCTGGGCAAGAGCATATTTCTTCCTGTTATTTGGATTATAACCTGCATCCCGTAATAAGGAATATGCAAAAATATGGTCATATTCAAGTATATATTTTCTTCCCATATTTCTCCGTAGACCAACACCTGTTCCTAGACATTTTGCATTTCTGCTTTTAAATAAAATCTTCATCATGTTAAATAACGGGTGACTGATCCCTGTCCCAACGATTTCATCAGGGGTAATTTCAAGAGGTCTTTCAAGCTTTATCAGTGAAAGTAATTCATCAAATGGCTTTTCTGATTTCGAAACAATCCCTAGATCTTTATCCAGTTTTTGCTGTAACTGACTGATATATCTTTGTCTGATCTGCGAATAATAGAACCATTTCACGGCTTTATCTATTTCCTTCTGGGTCAGAACTCTGTCTGCTCTGTTATAAGCGTACACAATTATCGGGATCAAAGCATATACAGAGTTGATCTCTTTTGTGTGATCGATAAATGCATGTTCCTGCATAATGTTCATAACATAATCCAGCGTGTTACTTGACAATTTTTCCCAGGCTGCTCTGATGGTCTCATTATTTGATGAACTATGCAGTTTCTTAAGATCAGAACCCATGTAATAAAGTGTACCTAGAAGCACGTAGACAATAAAATCAAGGTTAAAGACAAATCCTCTATCTGCCAATTCATTAAGCTTTTCTTTAAAAAGTGACCGTGCCTGAGGCCAATACCCAGATATCTGTGCAAGTGCAAGCTCAGCATCGGTAAGGTTAACGCCACTGTCATTAACTATGTAAAATATATCAATTGCTTCTTTTATCGAGGCAGAAATTGGAATTTGTTGTTCAACAAATTCTCTGGTTTCTACTGATTTAATAAGTTCGAAATTATTGTCAATTTTATTTTCAAGTTCGTCAGTAAGAAGTCCAGATTCTTTAAGCTTACGTCGGACATCCATTGCCTTGACTTCATTTGTAAAAATGTCAGTAAGTTTCTGCCACAGGGGATCGTTTGACATATACTTTGGCTTGAAGTACTCAAGTTCTAGAGTGCTGACATTTACAAAAAGATCGAGTATATAGCTTTTTATATCTCTCTCGGTATAGTAGGGAGGTATCCTGCCCCGCATCAATAAATAAAGTGTGGTTATCCTCTGTTGTCCGTCAAGGATAAGTTTAACAGCACCCATGTTCTCATTGTAAGCAATTGGACCTTTCAGTTCTGGGGGTTGCCTGGTTTCCCATGTAAGCAATGTGCCCGTTGGATAACGTCGTATCAAGGAATTCATAAGATCCTTGGCATTTTGCTTTTTCCAGACATATTCCCTCTGGAAAGCAGGTACAAATAGCTGTCCGTCATCAATTTTATCTAATACTTGCCTGATATTCATTGTTTTTATTGATTTAAATAGATAATAATGAAGGAAGAATATTGCAATATAGCCATCTATCAAATTTACAACGATTTTCCATGGGTTGCAATTATCTTCTATTATTCATCATTAGACTAAAATGAATTATACTCCATAGAAAATTAAGAAAATTGGCCTAACTTAAGAGCTTATTTCAAAGCAAGATAAACCTCAATGAAGGCAAGATGGTAAAGTATTCAATTGGGCAAAGAATTTCATTAATTTCATATTCGGGGAAAAGAGGAAGGATTGAAAGTTATGTGTCATCAGAGGGAGGGTATAACTATTATGAAGTGCTTTGGGATGATGGCAGCCTTGAGGTAATATCGGATTCTTTAATCAAGCCTGAAGTTAAAATAAATACTCCTTGGGACCTGATTGCCAACAACGAGTTTTTCGATTATCGGGATTTCTCCATAGCAACAACTTTTCATAAAATAAGGAATACCACGGCGAATACAATTTCAAGTTTAAAAGCATCAAGAACAATCTTTAAACCATATCAATACAAACCTCTGGTCAAGTTCTTGAAATCAGACCTGCGAAGGGTGCTGATCGCTGATGAAGTAGGACTTGGAAAGACAATTGAAGCTGGGCATATCATGCTGGAGCTTGCATTCAGGCAATGTCTTATATACTCGGCAATAAATGCAGCCTGGATGCCTTATGCCGTGCCTCCAATACTTCAACACGTTAAATCAATAGAGTTTGGCAGGAAAGGGGAGGAAAAGGCTAAAGGCCAAAGATAAAAGACCAAAGAACCAGAGGGAGATCGAAACCATGTCTTGCGGGATAAACTCCGAGGAGATTCCGCTTCAACGGAAGTGGGTGAGTAGAAGAGGGAGGTATGAGAAAAAGAGTACGGATTTTGTTTTTGTTTCTGTAATGCACTATATTTGATGCATAATAGAAATAAAATGAATTTCATTGAATTCAGAAACAGGTTTCTATCCCTGGCATGCTTTACCACAAACCAGGTGTATGCATCGTATCCTGAGTTTAACAGGAACAATCTGGGACGCTGGGTAAAGCAAGGTTACCTCGTCCGGCTTCGACAGGGTTATTTTGCCTTCCCTGAATACAGGGAGTCAAAAGAATTTGCACTCTGGTTTGCCAACATAATATACAAGCCCTCTTACATATCATTACATACTGCTTTGTCATTTTACGGGATTATCCCCGAGGCTGTACCTCAGATAACAAGCGTGACAACTTTGAAGACAATAACATTCAGCAATGATTTCGGTGAGTATTCATATAAAAATATCAAGCCTGACATGATGTTCGGATATGATCTGAGGGAGATGGAAGGTGGCAGACGGATAATGTTCGCCACACCGGAAAAGGCATTAATAGACTTGCTCTATCTTTATCCATTTTATAATACAGAACGTGACCTTGAAGAACTGCGTCTCGATGAATCTTATATGGAGGATGACTTTAATGCAGAAAGATTAACGGAATTCTCTGACCGTATTGGCAGCAAAGCACTCAGTAATCGCATTGATATCCTGAGAAAAGTACATAACCTTTAGTAAGAACTATATGGTAGACCTGAACTTAATAAAGAACTATTTCCCGGAGCAGATCAGGAATAATACACTTCTTGGCAAAAGCATGATGAAGGAATATATTCAGTTGTCAATTCTCGACTACCTGTCCACGACACAATACATCCGTAAGCTCATTTTCATTGGCGGTACCAACCTTCGCCTGGTAAAGGGAATAGACAGATTCTCAGAAGATCTGGACTTTGACTGTAAGGAGATGAACAAAGAGGAGTTCCTGCAAATGAGTGATGACGTCATGCATTTTCTTAAAAGAAATGGATATAAAATAGAATCTAAGGACAAAAAGAGTCTGAAGCTGACGGCATTCAGAAGAAACATTTACTTTCCTGAGTTCCTTTTTGATATGGGACTTTCAGGACACAGGGATGAAAGGTTTCTTATAAAAATAGAGGCTCAGGATCAGGGAGTAACCTATACCCCGGAAATAAAAAATATCAAAGGCTGTGGTTTTTACTTTCCATTCCCCGTACCTCTTGACGCTGTTCTGTGTTCAATGAAAGCGACAGCCCTTTTAGAAAGAGGAAAGGGTCGTGATTTCTACGACCTGATGTTTCTTTTGGGTCAAACGAAGCCTGATTATGACTTCCTTGCAAAGAGGATCGGCATTAAGAATGCAGTTGAGTTAAAGGCTGAAGTTAAAAAACGCCTTAAGAATACTGATCTGAAAACCAAAACCAAAGATTTTGAGCATCTGCTGTTCAATAAGGAAAACAACAAACGTATACTCAGATTTGAAGAATTTTTTGAAGAGAGTATTCTATAAGGAAGTTAAAAGTCAGGTATAATCGGTATCGGAAATGATCCCAAATGGCAGTGTGTTGATTGCAAGGTAAATCTTTGTGATTAAAGAAGTTAGCGATGAGGGGATACTATAAAACATTTTTAATTAAAAAAAATACATTTTACAACGTTTAGTTAGAATATGGTTAGAAAAAATATATTATTAGAAAAACACGGAAGGCAACTATCAATATTTCAGATAATTGCCTTCGTTTGTTTTTATCAGTGGGGTGGAAGATGGGATTGCCATTTTCGTCCCGCAGGGAGGGGCAGGGGGTGGGTACATGAAGATTATAATGGGATTGCCATTTTCGTCCCGCAAGGCGGGACTCAAATGGCGAACCCTGGGAGGGCCGCCAAAAAGAAAAAGCCTTTCATTCGCTTCGCTCATTCGGGTCTTTGTTTTTTCATTTTGCTTATGAAAGCAAGCTTTCAACGCAATGAAAAAACAAAGCCCTTCCGCTATCGCTGAAAGGCTTTTTCTTTTTGGGTGGAAGATGGGATTCGAACCCACGACTTTCGGAACCACAATCCGACGTTCTAACCAGCTGAACTACATCCACCGTTTCATGAGATGCAAAAGTAATCCCAAAATTCATAATCACAAAATTTTGGTTTTGTTTTCTCATACTATCGTCCAATTACTATCTTTGAGCATTTTAAGAAATATCCTTCATTGACAATTTAATAGAAATTAAATTGTCAATGACAGAATCGGGGAAATTTATTGATCAGGATTGAAAAGAATTAAATTCATTGACAATATTTCGGGGCTTCAGATTTTTCAGCTGATGAAATTTACTGTTTTCCTGATAATCAGCATTGTATTGACTAAAAGCCATCTGACGCGTGCCGATATTGGAAAATGGGAAATGTTTCTTTTTATTGCCGGACTGATCAGCTTCTTCTGGGTAACAGGTATCATACAATCACTGCTTCCTCTTTATCACCGCAACAAAACCTACAGGAAACTAGGGGATAACGGAACCGGAAAATCACCGGAAATATTCAATGCATTCCTGTTGCTGTGTTTTTTCAGCCTGCTCTTTTTTATACTCGGACATTCTATAAAGAGCAGTTTTTCAGTATTCCATTTTAGCGGGAATGTTCCATACCTTAATTTATTGCTCCTTTATATGCTTTTAAGCAGTCCGGTCTGCCTGATCGAATATATCTATCTCCTGAATAACAGGGCACACCGTATTCTTCAGTATGGGCTTTATACCTTCACCGCCCAGCTTATCCTCGTTATTGCACCTGTGCTTCTCGGTAAGGATATAATATGGTCGGTTTACGGATTGCTCATAATTTCTGGCGTAAGATGGATATGGCTGCTGATCCTGCTCAGGAGATACACCGAAATGACAGTTTCCTGGAAATTCATGAAAGAACACCTTTACCTGGGAACACCGCTGATCCTTACTTCACTTATCTCCGGATCAGCCCAGTATACTGACGGTGTGATAGTTTCGGCTGTATACCAGGATCCAGCGATGTTTGCCTGGTTCCGTTACGGTGCAAAGGAATTTCCACTTGCATTGTTACTGGCAAACGGACTCAGCAGCGCCATGCTGCCTGAATTCTCAACCCGCTCAAGGATGATAGAATCACTTGCAAAGATCAAGGTCAAATCAAAAAGACTGATGCACCTTCTGTTCCCGACCACAATGATGATCATGCTCTTTGCGCGATGGTTCTATCCCCGTATCTTCAACCCAGACTTTCAGAAAAGTGCTGACGTTTTCCTTGTATATACCCTGCTTGTAATTCCAAGGCTGGTCTTTCCTCAGACAATTATAGTCGGAAGGAAGAAAACACATATTACACTCATAGCCGCCATCCTGGAACTTGCACTTAACATTCCTTTAAGCCTGCTGATGATTAAACTGGGATATAACATCGTCGGAGTTGCTCTTGCAACTTTTGCTGTATATACAATAAGTAAAATCTATCTAATAGGATATGTCTGGGTTAAGATGAAAATTAAGCCCACTGAATATATCCCTTTAAGGGTATACTTTATCTATTCCGCACTGATGGCAATTCTTTTTGTCCTTATTGACCGCAGGATAATAGATATCCAATAGTGGGGCTACAGGCTTCAGGCTACAGGCTTCAGGTGAAAAATCTTTATATTTGTACCTTGGTGTTAAGATTATTTTGATTTGATATTAATAATAAGATAATTAATGTCATGAAAATAGTTGAAGTCCTGACCCCTCGTGACAGACAGGAATTCCATAATTTTCCTAAAAGATTATATAAAGATGATCCTTACTGGATATGTCCGCTTGATTCAATGGTTGAAGGCTACTTTGATCCGCTGAAGAATCATTCATTTAAACACGGTGAAGCTGTGCGCTGGATACTCACGGATGATTCCGGCAATACAATAGGACGTGTTGCAGCATTCATTGATATGATAAGATCATCTGCATACGGTCAGCCAACAGGAGGATTGGGATTTTTCGAGGTCGTTGAGAACAGGGAAGCTGCATTCATGCTTTTTAATACTGCAAAAGAGTGGCTTGCATCACGTGGTATGGAAGCAATGGATGGACCGATCAATTTCGGGGAAAATGATAATTACTGGGGACTTCTGGTTGAAGGATTCATGCAGCAGGGATTTGGCATGCCATATAATAAAAAGTATTACAGGGATTATTTTGAGGCTTATGAATTCCGTAATTACTTCGAACAATACTCTTACCATAGGATTGTCAGGGGCGCTGATAATAAAATTGAAAGTTTTCCTGACCGTATTATGAAAATTGCCGAATGGCTTTCAAAACGGCCCGGGTACTCCTTCAGGCATTTCGAAGTACATAATAACAGGAAATACTTTAATGATATCTGTGAAATATACAATTCCACATGGATCTATTTAAAGAAGGATTTTACACCTCTCGAACCAGCTTTCCTTGAGGAATCACTTGGCAGGGCAAAACCCATTCTTGATGAAGAGCTGATCTGGTTTGCATATTTTAACGACAAGCCAATTGGATTTTTTGTATTGCTCCCTGACCTGAATCAGATATTGAAACATTTAAACGGGAAATTACACCTGTGGAATATCCTCAGGTTCATTTACTTCAAAATGACACATAAAATAACACGGGTGAGAGCCATTGCCGGAGGGATTTTGCATTCATATCAGAATACAGGCGTTGAATCCGCCATATTTTATCATCTGTACCAGGTGTTTAAACGCAAAAAATGGCTGAAGGAAATGGAACTTTCCTGGGTAGGTGACTATAATCCTAAAATGCTGGCTATATATGAGGCACTTGGGGCAAAAAGAGCAAAAATCCATGTGACATACCGGTACATGATGAATAAAGAAATGAAATTTATGAGATATGTGGATGAGATAGCTGAAAAGCAAGAAACCAAATCCTAAAAGAATAAGGAGAATGAACAGCAGGCTTAATAAATTCTGAATTCCGTTTGTAAATTTAAAATTGTTCATTAATTTTGCAGTCCCTGAAAAGGGACATTTATTTTAAAGGCAAGTATTACAAAATAGATAGCAATGAAACAGGGAATACATCCGGAAAATTACAGGTTAGTGGTATTTCAGGATATGTCAAACGGGTACTCTTTTCTCAGCAAGTCAACAGCTCCGTCAAAGGAGAACATTAAGTGGGAAGATGGGAATGAGTATCCTCTTATTAAACTTGAAATATCAAATACATCACACCCTTTCTATACCGGTAAAATGAAGCTTGTTGATACAGCAGGAAGGGTTGATAAATTCATGAACCGCTACAAGAATCATGTCGGGAAAAAGAAGGAGAAGGAGAAAGAGAAGTAAAAATGATTTGAAATTACGATAAGGGGCTGATATTTAAGCCCCTTTTTTATTGATAGGTACCGAGTACCAAACCCTTCTGAAATCTACTGTACTACCCCCAGACCGCTCTGGCACAAAGATTGCATGGTCCCTTTTCGGCTTAATTGTTAAAATATTCAGTAAATTTGACACTCCCGGAACAAATAAAGGAAAGAGGAGAAAATATAAAGGTGAAAGGTGAAAATGGAGAAGAAATACAGACGACATGTAAATGACTTTTTACTCCCGGATATGCTTGACGGGGAAGGAGATATAATACCCATTATTGCTGACGGGGATGATCATGATCTTGAGGATGTTGTAGTACCCGAGACTATACCCATTTTATCTCTGCGCAATACAGTACTTTTCCCCGGAGTGGTGCTTCCAATTTCTATTGGGAGACCACGTTCCGTTCAGCTTATTAAGGAAGCTTACCGACATGATAAGATCGTAGGCACCGTTGCACAAAAGGATCCTGACGTTGAAAATCCGGGGTTTAATGACCTTCATTCTGTCGGCACCATAGGCCAGATAGTAAAGCTCCTTGAGATGCCCGACGGTTCAACAACAGCCATTATTCAGGGGCGTAAAAGAATGATTCTTGGTACACTTGTTTCAGATAATCCATATTTTATTGCAAGGGTAACAACAATACCTGAAATGAAACCGGAATCATTAAGCAAGGACTTTGATGCAATTGTCGGTTCATTAAAGGATCTCTCGCTGAAAATCATCAAGATAAATCCCAATATTAGCCCGGAGGCTTCATTTGCCATAAAGAATATAGAGAATAATACATACCTTATTAATTTCATATGCTCCAATACCGATATTAAGGTACAGGATAAACAAAAGCTGCTGGAGATCAATAGTATACGAGACAGGGGACTGATGCTGCTCGAATTTCTTGTGCAGGAGATCCAGGTACTGGAACTGAAAAATGAGCTTCAGTCAAAGGTAAAAAGCGATCTCGATCAGCAGCAAAGAGAATTCCTTCTTCATCAGCAGATGAAGACTATCCAGAATGAGCTGGGGGGAAATCCTCTTGAGAAAGAGGTCGAAGAATACAGGAAAAAAGCAGAATCAAAAAAATGGACAGAAGAAGTCAAAAAGATCTTTGACAAGGAACTTGATAAGCTGCACCGCCTTAATCCTGCAGCCGCCGAATATTCAGTCCAGGTAAATTATATCCAGACTCTGCTTGACCTGCCATGGGGAGAATATACACAGGATAACCTTGATCTTATTAATGCACGGAAGGTGCTGGATGACGACCACTTTGGACTTGATGAGGTCAAGGAAAGGATCCTGGAACACCTGGCTGTGCTTAAGCTGAAAGGTGACCTGAAGTCTCCGATACTGTGCCTTTACGGACCTCCAGGTGTTGGAAAAACATCACTGGGTAAATCGGTCGCAAAAGCCCTGGGCAGAAAATATGTCAGAATGTCACTGGGAGGCCTGCATGATGAGGCAGAAATCAGAGGCCACCGTAAGACGTATATCGGTGCCATGCCGGGACGTATAGTTCAAAATCTCAAGAGAGCCGGATCTTCAAATCCAGTATTTATCCTTGACGAGATCGACAAGGTTGGCCAGGATTTCAGGGGTGATCCATCTGCTGCTCTTCTTGAAGTCCTTGATCCTGAGCAAAACAGCACTTTTTTTGATAACTTCCTTGAAATGGAGTATGATCTGTCAAAAGTGTTATTTATTGCCACTGCCAATACTCTCTCAACAGTAAGTCCGGCACTTCGTGACAGGATGGAAACTATTGAAATAACCGGATACCTTGTGGAGGAAAAGCTTGAAATAGCGCAACAGCATCTTCTCCCCAAACAGCTTGAAAATCATGGTGTTAAGCCAAGGCAGCTGACAATCAGCAATAATATAATGGAGAAGCTTATCGAGAAATATACCCGGGAATCAGGTGTAAGGGAACTCGATAAGCGGCTGGCAAAAATAGTAAGGGTGACTGCCAAGAACATTGCTTCGGAAGCGCAATACAATACTTCTCTGTCTGAAAAGGTAATGATAAAGACATTGGGACCGCCCAAATATATACGCGATATTTATTCCGGCAACGATCAGGCAGGAGTGGTAACAGGGCTGGCCTGGACAGCTGCAGGAGGAGAAATACTGTTCGTTGAGACAAGCATAAGCAGGGGAACGGGCAAGCTGACTCTGACGGGTAACCTGGGGGAAGTGATGAAAGAATCTGCAGTTATTGCCCTTGAATATCTGAAAGCGAATGCTGCGTTGCTGAACCTGCCGGATAATTTCTCCGATAAATGGAATATTCATATCCACGTCCCTGAAGGAGCCATCCCCAAAGACGGTCCATCAGCCGGCATAACCATGGCTGCTTCTGTCGCCTCTGCCTTCACTCAGAGAAAGGTTAAAAAATACCTGGCAATGACAGGTGAGATAACATTAAGAGGGAAAGTGTTGCCCGTCGGGGGTATTAAGGAGAAGATCCTTGCAGCAAAGCGGGCCAGTATTAAGGAAATAATCCTGTCAGAAGAGAACAGGAAAGATGTTGAGGACATTAAAGAATTGTATATCAGCGGATTAAAATTTCATTATGTTGAAACAATAATGGGGGTGCTTGATCTTGCCCTGCTGAAACAAAAAGT
>CAZLCF010000091.1:0-10549 GCA_964557905.1 uncultured Rikenellaceae bacterium
ATGATGTTTTCTTAAATCTGAATGCCACCTTATTATCTAATACCACACTGTTGCCTCCGGAAATTGAAAGAGACCTGGCCAGATCCGACTCAATAAACGTAAGGTTCTGAATTTCATTCGCCGGATCGTAATCTGCATCATTCTTTAGACCTGAAAGATCAACCGGAACACTGTTTGTCAGGGTAAGAGTGTAATCACCACTATTGAACGCGAGTTGCTGTTTATCTGTATCATCCAGGTATTTACTGAGGCTGACCCCGGAGGATCCGGTGTTTTTGGTGATGGTCAGAAGGTCGCCGTTTAACTGCAGATCCTGAATTTCATTCGCAGGGTCAAAATCAGCATCATTCTTCAGAGAAGACAGATCGACTGAAGCACTGTTGGTCAGAGTCAATATATTGTCAGCAGTATTAAAGTTCATCTGCTGCTTATCTGTGTCGTCAAGGTATTTGCTGAGATTCACGCCGGATGATGATGTATTCTTTGTAATTGTCAATAAGTCCCCTGTCAGCTGAAAATCCTGGATCTCATTTGTTATATCAGCATCGTCATCGTTCTTGAGTTCCGATAAGTTGATAGTTGAACTGGTCCCGGAAATGCTCAGGACCCTCGTTACGGGATCCCAGAGCAGCGACTGCCTGTAGGGTGAAAGATCCCATTCTGTGGCAAGTGCATTATTGGTTATTTTAAGTTTATCTGAACTTATCGTAAGGTCCTGAAGTTCGTTTGTCGGATCACCGTCTGCTTCAATAGTTGCAAGCTTCACTGAATTACCGCGTGCAATACCGAGATATGTACCGTCAGCCTGATATGTAACTGTCAGATTCTGAAGGAGATCTGTAAGAGAAAGAGAGTTTCCCCCGGCTATTGAAAGAGTGCTTCCATCGAACGAGAGCGTCTGGTTATCTGATGCCTGATCGCCCGGATCGCCCGGATCACCTTTTGGCCCCTGCGGTCCTGCCGGACCCGGCTCAAGCGACTTCCTGGCATATAAGGCATACGGAACTGCAAGGAACTGCATAGTTCCCATATCCATAAAATCATTTTCAAATTTTACCTCAACTTTCAGAAAATGATATGCTGACTCCCAGCTTATCTGTGAAAGTTCTCCGCAGGGAGCATTGCCGGTAGGTATTCCATGTCCGATGATAAGTGAAAAGACCCCGAATTTGGAGGTAAAGATATCCTGATGAAGTTCCTGATACATAACTTTCCCCAGCGGATCTTCCGAGATAATTGAAAACCTGACGCTGATCTTTCTGTTGACAAGCTCATTGCCGTAATTATCCCTGGCGACAGCCTGATAATGAATCCCGAGTGGCACATTGTCCTGCGCAAGGATGCCAGCGCTGACCATTGAAAAAACCAGTGCCACAAAGAAATTTCTTATATATTTCGATGCCATAGCCTTTGGTTTATATCTTTTCTATCTTGAATGTCCGGTTCATAAAACCATCTTCGCTTGATATCCTGATCAGGTAAAAGCCCCTGATAAGGTTATCCATATTATACTGTTCTTTATACCAGAACTGGTCATTGAAAGCTTTTTTGTCAGTCAAAACCACTGTTCCTGTGATATCGATAAAATCAATCCTGAATATCCTTGCCGATTCTCCGAATAACTCTACTGTCACATAATCGGTTATAGGATTCGGATATACCTTGACCCCGGTCCCCGGAGGCGGCTCCTGATGGGCCAGCTTAATACCGGGCTGCTGAAAACCCTGCGTAAAGACATATTCCGAGCATTCAATGATATCTACCGCGGTCTCTCCTGCAGTCTGGGAATAGCTGATCTTACTGTCCGCAACTACTCCAGCCAGCGGAACAAGCACCTGGTGTGACAATTGCTGTGAAAAAACAGTTGTCCACGAAACCATGAAAAATGGTATCAGTATCCACAACACTTTCATCATCCTGCAATCCTATCAGGTTGCCAAAAATATATAAAATTTTGACAAATTAACAATTTTTGTTGATAAATGTGTTAATAACTTACTTGAATATATTGTCTGTATGATAAAAATTTTTCTTATAGCACAACCTTTTTGACCGGAATATTTCCCTAATTTTATCGGATCTGTCGTAAATAAACATAATGTTAAAGTCGCATCTCTATCATAATCTTACCGAAGCCGGATGTGATGAGGCCGGACGGGGTTGTCTGGCTGGTCCGGTTGTGGCAGCCGCAGTTATTCTGCCCAGGAATTATAAACATCCTGTCCTGAACGATTCAAAGAAGCTTACCGCAAGACAGAGGAGCCTTCTGAAGGAAGAAATAATGAAATCAGCACTGGCATGGAATATTGGTGTTGTCGACAATAAGGAAATTGACAAAATAAATATACTCAGGGCATCAATTAAAGCTATGCACCTGGCAATTGACGGCCTTTCAGTAAAACCCCAGTTCCTCATTATTGACGGGAACAGTTTTCATCCCTACAAAAACATCAGGCATAAAACAATAATAAAGGGAGATGGCCTTTTCTTTTCAATAGCTGCAGCTTCTGTGCTGGCAAAGACTTTCCGTGATGAATACATGAAGAAAATTCATGACGAATACCCTGAATACGGATGGAACAGAAATAAAGGATATGCAACGGCTTTTCACAGAAATGCGATCCTGAAACATGGGATCACACCATATCACAGAAAATCGTTCGCCCTTTTCAATACGCAGATGACTTTTGTATTCTAGCCTGCCCTTATTTCATTTAAAAAATTATATTTGCCGTTTATTCTTAAATTAATCAGGAAAATATCAATATCATGAAAAGATTCATTTCCATTTTAATCATTATGATTATCAGCTTCGGGTTCAAAGCCAGGGCTGATGAAGGTATGTGGCTGCTGCCGCTGATTGAGAAGCTCAACATGGGTACTATGACCGAGCTTGGACTGAAGCTTTCTGCCGAAGAAATATATAGCCTGAACCAACCCAGTATAAAGGATGCTATCATAATTTTTGGAGGAGGATGTACCGGTGAGATTGTTTCATCACAGGGACTCATTCTCACCAATCATCATTGCGGATATGACCAGATACAGTCATACAGTACTCTGGAACATGATTACCTGAGAGATGGATTCTGGGCAATGACCAGGGAAGATGAACTGCCTAATCCGGGACTTGGAGTTGTATTCCTGATAAGGATCGAAGATGTTTCTGATCAGATACTGGCTGATGTAAAGCCTGAAATGAGTGAAACCGACAGAAGTGCGGCGATCAATTCAGCCAGGCTGGTCATTGAAAAGAAAGCTGCAGAGGGAACTAATTACAGGACGATCGTACAGCCTTTTTATGGAAATAATTACTTCTACCTGCTTGTATATGAAGTATATTCCGATGTCAGGCTGGTTGGCGCCCCTCCTTCATCAATAGGAAAATACGGCGATGACACTGACAACTGGGAATGGCCCCGCCACACTGGAGATTTCAGTGTATTCCGTGTTTATTCAGGACCTGATGGCAAACCGGCTCAATATTCAAAGGATAATATCCCGCTTAAGTCTAAATACTGGCTTCCTGTTTCCCTTAAGGGTCATAACAAAGGTGATTTTGCAATGATTATGGGATACCCTGGAACAACCCAGAGATATGCCACCTCATTTGAGGTTAATGAGATCCTGAACATCACAAATCCCAACAGGATAAAGATACGCGGGATCAAACAGGAAATCTGGATGGCAGATATGGTTGCCGATGAGAAAGTCGATATCCAGTATGCTTCAAAATATTCCCGATCCTCAAACTACTGGAAGTATTCAATCGGCCAGAATAACCAGCTTAAGAACCTTAACGTAATAGCAAAAAAACAGCAGATTGAAAATCAGTTCAATACATGGGTAAATGCAGATGCCGGACGCAAGGCAAAATATGGTGAAGCGCTCAGCCTGATCAAGTCTTCAATCGAGGGCAGGGCAGAATTTCAGAATGCCTATCAATACCTGAATGAATGCATCCGGGGTTGCGAACTGCTTGGTTTTAACCAGTTTACCGAAGATCTTTTGCCTGCATTAAGGTCGGCGGATAATCAGAAGATCACTGAAGCCACCGTGTGGATAAGGGACAATATCGGTGAAATATATAAGGACTATAATCCCCCCACTGATCAGAAATCAATGAAGGCAATGCTGAAACTCTACAGAGCGGACGTTCCTGCTAAATTCCATCCAGATTTCTTTACCCTGGTGATTGACAAAAAATTCAAGGGAAATGTCGATAAATTTGTGGATAACATGTTTGCCAGGTCTGTCTTCGCCAGCGAAGCAAAACTGACAGCCTTTCTGAATAAACCTGCCCTGAAAACCCTTGTGAACGATCCTGTAGTCCTTACCTATGACTCATTCATCAAAATTGCTCAGACTCTGGCACAGGAACGGAGCAAGTTCGACGAGGACCTGGTAAAAGGCCAGAGACTATGGGTTGCTGCATTGAGGGAAATGACTCCGGAAAAAACACTTTATCCTGATGCAAACTCAACCATGCGTCTCTCCTATGGTACTATCCAGGATTATGATCCCCGGGATGCCGTTACTTATAAATATTATACCACCCTCCAGGGAGTGGTCGACAAATATAAACCCGGTGATTATGAATTTGATCTGCCGCAGAGGCTTATAGATCTTCATAACAGCAGAGAATATGGAAGATATGCATCCTCCAAAGGCTATATGCCCGTATGTTTCCTGACCACCAATGATATAACAGGAGGTAATTCGGGCAGCCCGGTAATGAATGCCAACGGAGAGCTTATCGGTCTGGCATTTGATGGTAACTGGGAAGCCATGAGCGGCGATGTTGCCTATGAACCGGCACTTCAGAGAACCATATGTGTGGACATAAGGTATGTTCTCTGGATCATGGATGTCTATGCAGGCGCCGGCCATCTGGTTGCTGAGATGACGGTTAGACAGTAAGGGTTATGCAAATTGATATAGTTGAAATACTTGCTGCTTTCATGGTATTGTTCGCCATAATTGACATACCCGGTTCAATACCTATTATTATCGACATCAAATCCAAATCAGGCAGCGTAAAGCCTGCTAAGGTCACTCTTGTTTCATTTTGTATTCTCCTGGCATTCCTGTTAATCGGAACACCATTGCTGGGGATATTCGGAGTTGATGTCTCATCATTTGCCATTGCAGGTTCCTTTATCATATTCCTTATTGCAATTGAAATGATACTTGGCGTAGAAATCTTTAAGGACAATTCAAAAGGAGGCGGTTCTATTTTTCCCATAGCTTTCCCCTTGATCGCCGGAGCCGGGTCGCTTACTACTATTGTTTCACTTAAAGCTGAATATCAGACAATTAACATCTTTATTGCTCTCGTGCTCAACATGATAATAGTTTATATTGTCCTGCGGTCAACAGTATTATTTGAAAGGATACTGGGAAAAGGAGGCCTGCAGATCCTTAAGAAAGTTTTTGGAGTTATTTTGCTTTCGATTGCCATTAAACTCTTTTTAACCAATACAGGTATCGTTCTTCCTCATGCTGTATAAAGTGACAATATATACCGACGGGGCAGCACGCGGAAATCCAGGTCCGGGAGGATATGGCGTAATCATGATCTCAGGGAAGCACAGACTTGAATTATCGGAAGGTTACAGGCTCACCACAAACAACCGAATGGAGCTCATGGCCGTTATAGTCGGTCTTGAGGCATTAAAAAATCCCGGCTCGGATGTGGTTGTATATACCGACTCAAAATATGTCGCTGACGCTGTTGAACAGGGATGGGTATTTCAATGGGAATCAAAATTATTCAGGAAGAAAAAGAATCCTGACCTCTGGGTAAGATTCCTCAAGGCTTACCGTAACCATAAGATCCGGTTCATCTGGATAAAAGGTCATGCAAGCAATCCTGAAAATGAACTTTGCGACAGGATGGCCGTGGAAGCTTCAGGGAAGAAAGAACTCCTGGAAGATACCGGTTATCATCATGACTCTGATAATAATAGTTTGTTTTAAGCCCTTAAATGGGATAAAAAAATTTTGCAGTTAGAAAATATTGATGCATTTTTGTTAAAATGCCTGCACATGCAAAAGCTTTACATTCAACAAACGCTCAACACGCCGGAAATAAAATTTTCCCCCGATGAAAATATTTTCTTGATCCGTGGTACCTCTTCGCCTGAAGATGTACGTGCATTGTACTATCCTGTCATAGAGTGGGTCAAAATTTTTATTGATGATGTTCTTGATGGGGAATATAAGATCAATGATAAGAAGACACCAATTGATTTTCACATTGATCTCGCATATTTTAATTCATCGTCGGCGAAATTTTTATTTGATATCCTTTCGGAGCTTAAAAGGATCCCTCCTGAGACTTGTCCTGTCGTTGTCAAATGGTATCATGATGTGGAGGATATTGACATGAAAGATGCCGGAACTGACATTGCTACGCTTGTGGGAATGGAATTTGCCTACATCCCTAAACCAAAAAATTAATGATGAGAGGACAGAAGAACCTCTACGATCTGCTTGCAAAGCTCTACGATTAAATTTTTTTCTTACCCGTTTTATACACCGGCTGTTTCCATTCTTCCGCGGGTTCATATTTGCTCAAACTTGCCCAGCGTATGCCCCGTTTCTGAATCTCCAGGGCCTGGGGTACACTGAAATCGGAAGCTACATGGCCAAGGGAAGAATAGAAAACCCTCCCGATCCCATAAATTTTTTTCCATACGACTGGTACAACATTTCCGCCTATCCATGAATCATTCTGATCGGTAAATGTGGTTGTTGCAAGTACTTTAACATTCGGATCAACATGTACATAATATTGTTCTGAATGCATATCAAAATCCTTTAATCCTTTTGTAACAGGATCCTTATGATCGGTGATATTTACCCTGTAATTGATCACGCCCCCCGGATGAGCCACCCATTGCCCCCCTACCATGAACTGGTACTCGGTATTGTTCCTGAATGAGTCACCCAGCCCTCCGTGCCATCCTGCAAGACCCACTCCGCTTTTAACTGCCTCAAGAAGAGCTTTTTCCTGATTTGAAGTAATTGTCCCCATAGTCCATGCCTGGATGATAAGGTCAAATTCTTTCTTCAAATCCAAATTTATATAAATATCAAGTGTTTCCGAAACTGTGACCTTTGCCCCTTCGGATTCCATCCACGGAACAAAAATATCGCGGCATTTATCCGGTTCATGACCCATCCAGCCTCCCCACACAAACAATACTCTTTTACCATTAAGTGGTGAAGTGACGTCGGCAAGTAATACCCGGCCGTATAATGATGGAACTATAATTGCGGCTGCAGCTGCCGCAGCGCTCTTTGAAATAAAGGTTCTGCGTGTTATCATCGGTTAAGGAATTTAGTTCAATATACGAAATTTAATTTTTTTAGTGTGCGGTTAATATAGTTAATATAGGAGATTCCTCACTTCGTTCGGAATGACAGGGTCGTTTGCAAAGACAAGTGACTAATCTGTCATTCTGAGCGGAATGCAGTGAAGCGAAGAATCTCCACGTTTTATCAGAATTATCAGTTTAATGGTGAATTTCCATTTTTTACAATAGGGTTTAAATTGTTCCAGGGTGTCTTAAATTATAGAACTGACTAATAACTGGTATTTTTATTTATAATGATTCTAAAATAAAAACCTTTTGCATCAATTTTCATTCTTATACGTCATTATTCAGAAAACCAACCATTAACTGATACTTTACATGAAAAGATTATTATTCTCCCTGATGATTTTCTTCCTGATCATTCCGGTTATTATTGGACAGACCCCTGAAAAAAAGAGATACCAGGCAATCAGGATCACAGCAGCTCCCGAAATAGACGGGATACTTGACGAGGAAGTGTGGCAAGGAGGTGAATGGCCTGACGATTTTACTCAGAATCAGCCGTACAACGGAATGCCTGCTTCACAAAGAACTGAATTCAAAATACTTTTTGATGATAATAATTTATATGTAGGCATCAGGTGCCTTGATGCCTACCCTGACAGTATAGTCAACCGGCTTACCAGGAGAGACCAGGCCGACGGTGATCTTGCCGCGATAGTCGTTGACAGCTTTCATGATCTCCGCACAGGTTTTGTTTTCGGGGTTAGCTCAGCTGGCGTCAAGTACGATGTTATGTTTACCGAAGACGGACAGAATCAGGATGAATCGTGGGATCCCAACTGGTGGGTTAAGACATCAATCAACAATGAGGGATGGGTCGCAGAGATGAAGATCCCTTTCAGCCAGGTAAGGTTCGATAAAAATTCCGGTGATGTCTGGGGTCTTGAGATAGCAAGAATTGTATACAGGAGAAACGAAACTGATTTCTGGCAACATATACCAAGAGATGCCCCGGGACTGGTACATTTATTTGGTGAGCTTTCAGGTCTTGACGGAATCAAACCCCGGAAAATATTTGATATGACTCCTTATGGTGTGGCAAAATTGCAGACTTTTAAGAAAGAACCCGGAAATCCTTTTTCTTTCCTTGAAAAAGGGAGAAGGTCTGGTTTTAACAGCGGGCTCGATGCCAAAATAGGGATCACCAACAACATGACAATGGACCTTTCCATCAATCCCGATTTCGGGCAGGTGGAAGCTGACCCGTCAGAGGTTAATCTGACAGCCTATGAAACTTTTTTCTCGGAAAAAAGACCTTTCTTCATTGAAGGAAACAATATAACAAATTTTAACATCGGACTTGGGGATGGTAATCAGGGAAATGACAACCTGTTCTATTCCAGGCGAATAGGACGTCAACCGGAAGGTTATCCTGGTCTGGGGGACCATGAATATGCAGATGTGCCGACATTTACATCAATACTGGGGGCAGCCAAACTCACAGGAAAAACAAAGAATGGATTATCACTTGGATTCGTTGAAGCTGTTACAGCAGGAGCCTGGGCTGAAATTAAAGATTCTGCCTCAGGTAACACAATCAGACATGATCTGGTTGAACCTTTGACTAATTTTTTCATCGGAAGGGTACAGCGAGATTTTAAAGACGGGAATACTCTTCTTGGAGGTATTTTCACCAGCACCAACAGGGATGTTGATGCAAATCTCGGAAGCTTCATGCATAAGTCGGCATACTCGGGAGGGATAGATTTTACCCAGTATTTCAAGGAAAAAAGCTGGTCATTCAACCTGAACACAGCCTTCAGCCAGGTAAACGGAACAAAGGATGTTATCACCGAAACTCAATTGTCATCAGCCAGATATTACCAGCGGCCCGATAAGAATTATGCAGAATTCGATCCTGACCGGACTTCTCTTTTCGGATCAGGCGGAAGAATGCAGATTCAGAAATTAAACGGTCACTTGTTTCTTTTAGGATGCGTTAAATGGAAAACTCCCGGTTTTGAAACAAATGACCTGGGATATATGCAACAAGCTGATCAGGTTCTTTCAGTGATCGTGGCCAGTTATAGTGTGTGGGATCCCAAATGGATATACAGGAACTGGAATGTGAATGGTGATGTGTACCTGGTAAATAATTTCGGAGGTGATATTATTGGAAAAGGGGTTGAATGGAACGCAAGCATGGGCTTCAAGAATTACTGGAGCGCATGGACCGGGGGCAACTTGGATATTTCCTCATTATCGACCGGAACGCTCCGCGGAGGGCCTATGATTAAGTATCCCACAAATATAAACGGGAGGATCGGCTTCTCCACTGACTACCGTAAAAAGCTTGTTTTTGAATATTCCATTAACGGATACACCAGTGCTAAAAACAGTTCTGATGGTATTTACACCGAACTGGATATATCTTATAAGCCAACCAATTACATTTCCTTTAATATCACTCCTGGATTAAGCAAATCGTTCAATGAGCTTCAGTATGTCACTAGAACCAGCTATAACGGTGATGACAGATATATATTTGCCTCCATCGACAGAACGACACTAAGTGCTTCCTTAAGGATAAACTTAAACCTGAGTCCTGATCTGACAGTTCAGTACTGGGGCCAGCCATATGTTGCATCCGGTAATTACTATGATTATAAATACATAACTGCTCCTCTGGCTGATGAATACCGGAATCGGTTCCATACATACACTACAGCTGAAAAATTTTCTGTTGATGGTCATTACGAGATAGATGAAAATGCCGATGGTAATAATGACTATTCATTTGAAAACAATAATTTCAATTACCAGTTTTTCCTTTCCAATCTTGTTGTAAGATGGGAATATAATCCCGGGTCATCCGTTTATCTTGTATGGAGCCAGTCTCGTAACTTTTTCAATGATTCGGGCCAGCTGGATTATTTCAATGATCTTGGCGACTTGTTCAACCGCGACAACAATATACCTCATAATGTATTCCTCATTAAGTTCAGTTATCGGTTTGGTTTGAAGTAGAGTTAAGATTAGTAGCATGAGGTTAAAGGGGCTGTCTTCGGGGAAGGGCGGCCTTTTTAATGGCACAAAGGCGCAACGGCATAAAGGCGCTACGGCTTTAAAAATGTGTAATTCCGTGTTAATCCGTTAAATCCGTGGTAAGAAAAGACAAAAGGATAAAGACAAAAGATTTATCATTTTAAATTGAAGAGTTCTTA
>CAZLCF010000092.1:0-10528 GCA_964557905.1 uncultured Rikenellaceae bacterium
AGGAATAACGCTGCAAACCAGCCAGGTAACCATTTTTTGTCGGTAGTACTGAAAGGGGAAGGGCTAAACACCAGGGGCATAGGAGCTCGTGTCACATTATATTGCCTGGGTCAGAAACAGGTTGCCGAGCAATTCCCTACGAGAGGCTTTATGTCTGCTACTTCAGATGTTTTACATTTTGGGCTGGGACCCGCAAATGTGATCGATTCAATTGTTGTACGCTGGCCAGACCGGACTGAACATGTGATTAAAAACATCCCGGTCGATAAGGTCGTAACACTGGAAATGAAAAATGCTGAAACACGTCCGATACCTGATATAAATGATAATGACAATTTGAAATTATTTGATCTGATCCGGATCCCGGGACTGGAGTATAAACATATTGAAGATGCTTATGTTGATTTCGACCGTGAAAAACTGATTCCCCATAGTCTTTCAGCCGAGGGACCACCCCTGGCTGTTGGAGACGTAAATGGGGATGGTTTGGATGATCTGTTTGTGGGTGGAGCTAAAGGAGAGTCATCCATGATATTTGTTCAGCAGAATAACGGAGCTTTCAGACAATCAGATGTTCCTTTTTTTTTAAAAGACATTTTTACTGATGTTGTGGATGCCGCTTTTTTTGATGCAGATGGAGATGGTGATTCAGATCTGTATATTGTTCATGGAGGTAATGAAGTACCTGTGGGGAATCTCTTGCTTTGCGACAAGTTGCTTATAAACGACGGGAAAGGGGGATTTAAAGAGTGCGAAAAAGGATCCTTGCCTGTTATGTCTCATAATGGTTCTTGCGTGCGGCCAGGTGACTTTGACGGCGATAGTGATATAGATCTTTTTGTTGGTTCAAGATCTGTTCCTGGTGCTTATGGATTGTCGCCTGATCAGTATCTTCTTGAAAACGACGGAAAAGGTCATTTTAAGGATGTAACAGAAAGCAGAACGAGCGCTGTAAGGAATGCCGGGATGGTGACTGACGCCTGTTGGACGGATTATGACCAGGATGGTGACCCGGATCTGGTTGTAGCCGGTGAATGGATGAAGACAAGTATATACAGGAATGATGATGGTCATTTTACTGACGTAACTGCCACTGCCGGTCTTGATGAAACATCCGGATGGTGGTACAGCATCCACGCAGCCGATGTCGATCAGGATGGAGACGAGGATTTAATAGGTGGAAATCTGGGACTTAATTCATTACTAAAAGCTTCAGTTAAAGAGCCTGTTGAAATGTACCTGAATGATTTTGATAACAATGGATCTCTTGACCAGTTGATCTGTTCCTATCAAAATGGTATCAGCTACCCCTTTGCCTCCCTGGATGAGCTGGCCAGCCAAATAACCGGTTTTAATAATAAATATCCCAATTATTCTGATTTTGGGGGTTATACTATTAAGGATATTTTTGATAGGAATACATTGGAAAAATCCATCTTAAAAAAAGCAGTACTATTTGAAAGTTGTATTTTCCTTAATAATGGAGATGGAACTTTTAAAACCAATAAACTTCCGATAGAGGCACAGCTCTCCCCTGTCCGTGATTTAATGGTTCAGGATTTTAACCGCGACGGTATTAATGACCTTCTTCTTGTTGGTAACAATTATCTGGTCAGGCCTTCTTATGGCAGGTATGATGCCAGTTACGGCTGGTTCTTGTCCGGGGAACCAAATAATAGCTATAAAACCCTGATGCCTGTGAAAAGCGGCTTCAAACTTACAGGAGATGCAAGAAGAATTCTTTCAATTAAGGTACTCGGTAAACATTATCTGGTAGCTTCAGTAAATAATGGAGATCTGCAAGTATTCAAATTTGTAAAATAAGCTCAGATCTTTAATTCACTCCAGCCTTTTCTGTACTCTCTTTTTACAAACCGGTTAGCCTGCTCGAAATTTGTTATCCGCATATTTGCACCGTCCCACTTATACGAAATATAACGGCCAGGGAAAATGTACCCTTCCATATCGCCATAAACCGGATCTGTACGTTTAATCTTTTCACGGATATTGAAGCTTCTCAGGAGCAGGTTGCCCATCAGCACGGTTTCGGTCAGAGGACCGGCATAGCCTACAAACGGAGAATCGACTTCAGCGTTTCCGTAACCTGCAATACAGGCATCAATCCATTGCCACCAGTGACCATCCATATCTCCCTCCACCCTTGGATATTTTTTTGGAACATTTATCTCTTTATTCCTGGAAAGCGGAAGCATGATCGGGTTACGGCCACCCCATCCGCATGCTGCTTTTCCTTTGGTCCCGATAAAAAGAGTACCTCCCTCATAATCATTAAGACCTGGCCAATCTGCCATTACATTATTCATATTAAGCTCCGGTTCTATTTCAAATGGACGTTCAGGGGTTATACCGCCATCCATCCAGTAAAGATCAAGGTCTTTACCATTTTTTAACCGGTATCTGAAGCGTACTGAACTTGATACTGGTCCGCTATCGGGATATATGCCTTCAATGAAAATGCCGCTATAAACAGTGCTTGCACTGCAGGAAACTTCAGTGGGATACCCAAGTTCCAGCAATTTAAATGGTGGTCCCATAATATGACATCCCATATCACCAAGCGCTCCTGTGCCAAACCGCCACCAGCCTCTCCAGTTAAAAGGAACCAGATTATCAATATATTCGGTTTCTTCAGCAGTACCCAGCCAGAGATCCCATTTTAATTCTGAAGGAATTGCAGGGCGTGTATCAGGCCAGGGAATTCCCTGCGGCCATACCGGCCGGTCAGTCCAGCAATAGACTTTTTCAATCTCCCCAAGAACATCAGCTTCAATCCATTCCCTTAAAGTGCGTATTCCCTCACATGAAGCCCCCTGGTCACCCATTTGAGTAACAACCTTATATTTTTCAGAAGCTTCAGTCAGTATACGAGCTTCATAGATATCATGAGTTAATGGCTTCTGAAGGTACAGGTGTTTTTTAAGCTGCATAGCTGCCAGTCCAACAATCGCATGATTATGATCGGGAATAGCTACTGAGACAGCATCAAAATTTTTACTTTCCCTGTCAAACATTTCCCGCCAGTCGTAATAGAATCTGGCTTTAGGAAACTCTTTTCTTTTAGAAGCAGCCTGTCTGTCATCAACATCACAGAGAAAAGCAATTTCCGCATTTTTTTTAGGTGCAATTGCGTAGTGGCGTATATCATCGCTTCCTTCTCCTCCGCATCCGACTGCTGCTATAAGCAATTTATCGCTAGGAGCAACATGCCCGCATCCGCTTACCACGAAGCTCGGAAGTATCGTAATGGCTGCTGCTCCCGATGCTGCTGTTTTAACAAACTTTCTTCTGGAGATTTCTCCCGGATTCTTTGATTTTTCTTTAATTGTTTTCATTTTACTATTCTTATTATGCCCGATTAAAATAAGTTATATTCTATTTAGTATCCTTTTAGTTCTTTCTTTGTGAGAGGTTTAACGGCAATCTCTTTGAAGAACACAACATCTATGTCACTATGATTTTGCACACCTATATATCCAAAGTCGGGGCGAGGGCCACGGAAAGGTTCAAAATCAAATTTACGTTCAGGGACCGGATCCCCCTCCTTATAATCAGTTACTTTCGTACCATTCAGATAAACAATGGTACGGGAACCGGCAAGAGTTATCTCCATTGTATTCCATTCAGGCCCGGGTTTCCCGACTTTAGCTAAAGGTTTTGTCAGGGAATAGAGTGTGGCTGTGTAATGATACTCATCTTCATCAGACAATTCCGGCTTATTATCAATCTGAACTTCGTAGCCATAATGAACCGGCATCCATTCTTCACGTGGTTCGACAGGCATCCGGATAAAAACCCCTGAATTGCTGTTTTCGTCACGCATTCTGAAAACCACCCTGATGACACAATTCCCGAATTTTTCTCCCGGCCAGTATAACAGGCCCATACCCCCATGTGACTTAATCAAGCCATCTTCAACATATTGTTCTCCCGGGCCCGCATGTTTCCATCCGGTCAGATCCTTTCCGTTGAACAGCTGCCTCCATTCCGGACGATCTGAAATAAATGCTGACAGGCTTAAAATCATAAGAAATAATATGCCTCCGGCAATTTTTTTAGTTAATAATGCTTTCCCTGATGTCATCTCCGAAATACTTTTTTTCAATGCAATTTTAATTTTTTTCATAGTACTTATATTTTAATTATTCCGAAATTGCAACACCAACATAGGAATCTGCTGTTCCATAATAAAGAAACCATTTAGATTTAAAATAAACAAGTCCTTCAGCAAAAGTAGTTCCCGCTGAATATTGTCCTGAAACCTCATGAGGTAAGGTGGGCTTTAACAAACAAGTATCGGTACGATAGATTACTTTTTCAAGATTGATAGTATCAAAAACAACTTTCCCCACCGAATAAGTAGATTCAGGCAGGGACTTATCAGCATTTTCTCCTTCGGCATTTTTACCATTATAAAATAATACGATCCCCTCATTGGTTATTAATGCCGGAGGGCCGCATTCAACGAGGTTACTATCAAATTTTTTCGGACGCGGGACAATTAGTTTTTTAAGTTCCCCCTTTTCATCCAGTAAAGGGATCCAGTCGACGAAGTTATCTGACCAGGCAAGGTTAACAAATTGCTCTCCCCAGTACATCCAGTATTTTCCATTTATTTGTGCAGCAACCTGTCGGCCATTTTCCAATTTAGTAACTATAGAGCCTGATTTTGACCATGTGTCTAAAAATTTTGCATTATAGGCTTTTCTGAATGCGGGTCCCTTCTTTTCCCAGACAATCAAATCCTTTGAAAATGCTACACTCAGACGGGCAATCTTATAATTCCAGGAAGTATAAGTTAACACATATAAGGAATCGCTGGTTTGAACAATTCTGGGATCTTCACATCCTCCTGGAAAATCGTATACCATATATTCACTGGAATCCGGATATAAAACGGGTGTCGGGTATTTGGTGAAATGTATCCCGTCATCACTATACGCCAGGCCAATTCTTGATGTCCGTCCGCCCAGGATGGCAGCTGGATTGTCTTCACATCGCAGAAGTAAATATACTTTATTGTCCCTGACAATGGCTGCAGGATTAAAGACATCTGCCTTTTGCCATTTCACTGCCTCGCCCTTGACCGGATCAACAAAGCTAAAAGATGAATCTGCCTGGATTATTGGATTTTCTTTGGGTTTATAAAATGATCTAAAATTCCATTCCTTTGATGGTATTGATTGGCATCCGATAAAAACTAGCAAAATCAAAAAATAAGATGCTTTTTTCATAGTTCTGTTTATTTGTTTGTAAATGATTCGAAGTTCTATTCTTGCATATTACGGCAGTGTGTAAATCGTCAGTAAAAAGTTTATCAGTAAAGTTACAAATTTAAGGTGTGGTTTTAGAATAAATAGAAGTAACACGACTATTGGATTTGGATGTTTCCAACATCTCTGATTTAATATTATTTCAGAACTACTGCACTCAACGGATCCATTGTCAATTCCAGTCCGGAATCATTATTCTTTAATGATATCCCTCCTGAAGAAAGGATATTGTCGCACTCCATATTTTTTAGTTCCGTCAAAATGATGGTCTGGGATTTATCTGACCTGTTGAAAACTGCTATTATCTGATCATCCTTCATCTTCCTTGAGTAAGCAAGCACCATCTTCTGATCATCTGCCAGGATATATTTTAGGTCACCATGCACCAGGACAGGATTTTCCCTTCTCATCCGGGTAAGGCTTTTATAAAAGGATATGAGGGCACTGTCCGGTTTGACAACATCTACAGGGCGGGATTTCTCAGGATCATAATTTGCCCGTTCATCCTCATATACGATATCACTCCACACAACAGGTTTTCTGCAATCCGGATCATCCGCTCCCCACATTCCAACCTCGTCGCCATTCCAGATATGAGGCGCTCCGATATAAGTGAACTGATGGACCAGGAGCAGCATCTGCTCTTTTCGGGTAAGTTCATCGGGCTTATTTATTTTATAATCAGGATTAACTGAACGTACCTCTTTTCGATAATCACGCCAGAAGCCCATAGGTACTTCGCCTGCCACGTCAAGCCTGAAACCGTCGACACCATCGGAAGGATTCCCGTTCTTATCAGGATCAAGCCATCTTGAAGAGACATCAAAAATATGCTGTTTTAATGTTATGGAATGAAGATTTTCCTCGAATGGCATTACACTGTCATCCGGAGGTATAATATCTTTTCTGAAAACCGGCATGTAAGTATTATTGCCACCCCAGCCTTCGTAGCTGAATTCATCAGCTGTGGTTGCCGGATCATCATACTGAATGATATTGTACCAGTCTTTATATGCTGAATTACTTCCATTTTTCCTGATATCATTCAGTGCCCAGAATACACGTCCTGTATGATTCCATGAATAATCCATAATTACCCTTATCCCTCTCTTATGGCACTCATTCACCACTTTCAGAAAGAGGTTGTCAGCTTCTGTCCATTTCCAGGTTGAAGGATCATCAGGTGACTCAGAATTCATGATTTCCACATCGCCCTTCGGATCAGGTCCGAAATTACGGTCAATATGCGTATAGTTCCTTGCATCATATTTATGAAGAGAAGGAGAATCGTTTAGCGGATTAAAATAAATTGCTGTGATTCCTAGTTCCTGTACATAATCCAGCTTATCAAGAACTCCCTGGAGATCACCGCCGTACCGTCGTGCCTGGATTTTTGACTTAAAGTCATCTGCCTTTACACTATCGAGCCATGGTTCATGAGCATACCAGTCGTGGCCCCAGGGTGTTATAGACCAGTCAGCAGGAATTTCACCGGGATATGATCCTTTCAGGTCAGCAGGGGAAGGATCGTTTTCAGGATCGCCATTGCGGAACCGTTCAACAAAGATCTGGTACCAGATAACCTCTTTTGCCCACTCAGGAGCTGAAGCAAGCTGTTCATTTTCTGCTTTTTGTTTGCATCCAGGTGCAAGTATTAACAGTCCGGTAATTAAAAGTAAAAGTAATTTTAATGGTTTCATCGTAGTATTTTATTACCACGGAGTTACACTGTTATTCTTGCTCTCTCCCCTTCTCGCCCTCTCCTCCTCTTTTTCTTGCCGCTGCGCCCTTGCACCTTTGTGCCGTTGCGCCATTATTTCACATATACCTTGTAGCCCCATGGTTCAAGTGTATGTTTTACACTTAATGGCAAGGTGACTTTTTCTCCGGTATAAAAATCAGTATATTTACCTTCAAGGCCTTTCAGCACCGGCTTGAATGAGACGCTCTTTTTTGTCAGATTCAGGAAAACCACAATCCGATTATCATCCTTCTCCCTGTAAAAAGCAAGTATTTTGTTTTTGCGGCTGGTTTTTATTTTGTTCATGGGCCCGCCCGATTCACCGTTCCAGAGAGCCTTATTATTCTTTTTCAGCTTTATCAGGCTGGCATAAAATGATGTGAGATCGCATGCGTCCCAGTCAATTGTATCTCTGACAAAGAATTTCAGTTTTTTATCAAGGCAAGTCTCCTGGCCGCTGTAGATGAGCGGAACACCCTGAGCTGTAAAAATAAGGTTAGCAAAAACCTTCTGGGCATCGCCCATCAGGGAATCAATTGTTCCGGCCCATGAGTTCTCGTCATGGTTGGTCAGGAACATAAGCCGGTAAACATTTTGCGGGTATACTGCCTGTTCCCTTTCAAAGTATTTCATTATGGCATTTGCACTGTCTTTTCCCTGTGCTACGCTGTTCATCAGGTGATGAAGCTCCCACGCATAATTCATGTCAAATCCCTTCTCCATGAAAAAGTCCGGGCCTTCGTGTTCGGCAAGCATCAATACCGGCTTGATCGTACTCAACTCAGTTTTTGCCCTTTCCCAGAACTCCTTGGGAGTATTATGCGGATGGTCGACGCGGAATCCGTCAACTCCCAGGTTGACCCAGAACTTCATAGCATCAATCATGTAATCCTGAAGATCCTTCTGCGACCAGTCAAGCTGAATAACATCAGTCCAGTCGGTACCGATAGGAGGAGTAAATTTGCCTGTTGAATCCTTTGCATAAAATTCAGGGTGATCAATTGTTAACTGGTTATCCCAGGAGGTATGATTGGGGACCCAGTCGAGTAATACGTACATTCCCAGCTCATGAGTCTTATCTATGACATCCTTTAAATCATCTATAGTACCAAATTCCGGGTTGACATCCATGAAATCCTTTACTGAATAATAGCTGCCAAGCTCACCTTTCCTGTTTACAACTCCGATAGGAAAAGTAGGCATGAACCAGAGAACATCAATTCCCAGGGCTTTCAGCCTTGGAAGATGTCCGGCAAAGGCTTTGAATGTTCCCTCATCAGTGTACTGTCTGACATTTACTTCATACATCACCATATTTTCGGACCATTCCGGATGTACGACCTCAGAGGTGAACGGCTTCAGCTCCTTCTTCTTACCAAGAAACGAACATCCGCCAATAACAATGGCCAATACCATAAAAAGTGTTAACAAACCTACAAGTACTTTTTCCATGATTTTTCGGATTGATTTATTTTTTCACTATTTGAACTTCTTTCTTTTCCCTGCCGGAAACCTTATACTCATTGCCATAAATAATGATTTTAAGGGCTTCAGAGGACAGGTTTTTTATAATTATTGTTTTGTGATTCACCTTTATCTCAAACAGGATTCCCCTGAGCCTGGCATGGTATGAATATGACTTCCATTTATCGGGTATCAGCGGATTGATAACGATCTTGCTGTCAGTTATCCGCATCCCTGCAAATCCTTCCACAATGGCAAGCCATGTTCCGGCCATGCTTGTTATATGCAGACCGTCGGCAACTTCATTATTGTAATCATCCAGGTCAAGCCTGGCGGTCCTGAGGTAAAGTTCATAAGCTTTTTTAATATTCCCAACCCTTGATGCGAGAATCGAGTGGATACATGCCGACAGGGATGATTCATGAACGGTCATCGGTTCATAGAAATCATAATTCCGTTTTATCGTTTTTGTATCGTATTGATCTTCAAATAAATATAAACCCTGAAGCACATCAGCCTGCTTGATGAAGCAGGAACGGAGTATTCTGTCCCATGACCAGTGCTGATTTATCGGGCGTTCATCAGCAGGAATTTTTTCTGCCTGAATCAGCTCTTTGTCAAGGAATCCATCCTGCTGAAGAAAGACTTTTCGTTCATTATCAAAAGGCAGGTACATGTTCTTAATCACCTTCCGCCAGAAAGCTGTCTCTTTTGTGAATTCAAAATTCGTCTTGCTGATTATCCTGTGGTACTTATCCTTGTTCTCCTTACTAATCAGCTCCAGATTTTTAATTGTATACGACAATGTCCAAACAGCCAATGTGTTGGTGTACCAGTTATTGTTGACATTATTCTCATATTCGTTTGGTCCGGTAACTCCAAGGATAACAAATTTCTTTTTGTTTTCTGACCATGTTGCTCTCTGGCTCCAGAACCGTGAGATCCCGATAAGTACTTCGAGACCGTAGTCAGCCATATATTCATTGTCACCTGTATGTCTTATGTAATTATTGATTGCATATGCTATTGCTCCGTTGCGGTGTATCTCCTCGAAAGTTATTTCCCATTCGTTATGGCATTCCTCTCCATTCATGGTAACCATCGGATAGAGCGCTGCTCCATTCCTGAAACCAAGCTTTGAGGCATTTTTTATACTAACGTTAAGATGCTTGTACCTGTATAACAATAGGTTCCTTGCTACTTTCTGATCAGCAGTCTTCAGGAAGAAAGGAAGAGCAAAGGCTTCTGTATCCCAGTATGTGCTTCCGCCATATTTTTCGCCTGTAAAACCTTTGGGTCCTATATTGAGCCGTTCATCCTTTCCGGTGTAAGTCTGGTTCAGGTGAAAAATATTGAATCTTATTGCCTGCTGGGCTGCAATATCTCCTTCAATCACAACATCCGAGGCCGACCATATTCTCTCCCATTCATGCCTGTGATCTGCAAACAGCCTGTCATATCCTTTTGATGATGATTCTTTAAGCCTTTTTTTCGCATCATTCATCAGGTCTTCCTTGGGATTATTCAGGGAAGAAAGCACTGAAGCGTATTTGATAACGGTCAGGTTATCTCCGGGTTCGATCTTTACCTTTAAAGAATTAGCTACATATTTTTCGCGATTGGTCAGGGACGGTTTTACAGAAAGGTTTTTTTTGTTTTTAAGGATTTGATAACACATCCCTGTGGCCACATGGAAATCGGTCTTCATTGTTCTTGAAATGATGATCCCCGTACCTTCTGTCACCTCCCTTCCGACTTCTTTCCAGAATTTCTTGCCGTAATTGGCATCTTCATTCCTTACATCGGAATCGATATAAAGATTAAAGCCTATAATACCCTCAAAATCAACCGATCTGACTGAATACCTGATTATACCGGCATCGGATTCCGACATGCTGACGAACCTCCTGGAATTAAATTCAAGTGTCCTGTTCCCGGATACAGCTATCCTGAAAATCCTGTCAATATATCCCTCTTTCATGTTGAGTACTCTTCTGAAAGAAGCGATCTTTGAGATTGCAAGGTCGACAGG
>CAZLCF010000093.1:0-10503 GCA_964557905.1 uncultured Rikenellaceae bacterium
TTGAATACATGCTGTTATGATCATATCCTTAATTTTTATTAAACTTATCATATGCTGTACCGCAAAGTGTATGCCAAGACAAATTGCCGGCTAATCAAAGCTCCTTCAAAAACCAGTATCAAATCAATCCTGATAATTATCCTTTGAAATGAAAAGCCTGTAAATACTTACTGAAGCCATGTAAAATCTGTATAAACCATAAAAAAGGAACGTTCCTCCTACAATATTGAGCAGGGCTTTGTTAATTTGAAATTTATCGGCAAAAAACAGGAGGAGAATGCCAGCCCCTAGGTAAAACAATGCCATAAAGAACCTCAGTATGGCCTGCATTTGTTTCATCATCTTGTTCTCATCCATGTCAGAATAATCTTGTGCTAATAAACAAAAAATCATGTTAATTTCAAAGGTAAATTTAAATACCGGCAGAAGAAAAGGTGATTGCGATCATTATTTTCAAAACCGATTATAATAATAAGGAAGCATCACCGTAGCTCAGAAACCTGAATCCATTTTTCAGGGCATAACTGTATATCTTCTTCCAGTCATTTCCAACCCATGCAGAAATCAACAGGAGCAGCGTGCTTTTTGGTTGATGGAAATTAGTGATCATACCGCTGATCACCCTGAACCTGTAACCGGGTACTATCATAATATTGGTGGAAGCCCTGACGGATCTTATATTTTTTGAGTCCATAATATTCAGAAGTGACTTCATTGATTCCTGGAAGCTGATTTCATTTTCCCGGTTGATCCATTCCCATTGTTCAATAACTGGTTCAGAATCAATTATTTCAGAATTCAGGCTTGCTATTACACCTAACCAGTACAGGCTTTCGAGCGTCCTTGCACTCGTGGTACCTACAGCAATTATACTGCCCCTGCAGACCATAATAGTTTCAATATTCTCACGGGTTATTATGAAATGCTCGCGGTGCATTTTATGCCGAGAAATATCCCTTGCCTTAATCGGCTGAAAAGTACCTGCCCCGACATGAAGTGTCAGCTCAACAGGTTTGATACCTTTATTATAAATGTGGTCCAGCACCTCTTGTGTAAAGTGAAGGCCGGCCGTCGGGGCAGCAACAGATCCATTGTTTTTTGAGTATACAGTCTGGTATCTGATATAATCTTCTTTCTTATCCTCACGCTTTACATAAGGTGGCAGGGGAATATGTCCCAGGGATTCAAGCACTTCTCCAAAGCTGATACCCATGGGATCCCAATTGAATCGGATCCTCCAGGCTTCACCTTCAGAATTTATTTTTTCTGCTGACAACCTGTGCTGGATTCCCCTGTGCTTAAAACCTGAAGTAATAATACCTCTCTTCCATTTCTTCAGGTTCCCTATCAGACATTTCCATTCCACAGGTCCTTCGGAACTGAATACTGTTTCGTATTCCCGGGGATATAAAGGTTCAAGACAGAATACCTCAATGCTTGCCCCTGTATCCTTCTGAAATAGAAGTCTTGCCCTGATCACCCTGGTATTATTGAAAACCAGGATTGAATTCTCAGGAAGATATTTATGAATATGATAGAAAACATCTTTGGATATAATACCTTTATTATACAGCAACAACTGTGATTTGTCCCTTTCTTCAACAGGATATTGTGCTATTCTGCCTTCAGGCAGATCATAATCATAATCGCTTATATTTATTTTTCTCAGCAATTCCTTCATATACCTGATTATACCTGGTGCTGTTTCTCCGTTGCACCGTTGTACCGTTATACCTTTATACCTTTAATATTCCATGCAAAATTACAGTTTTTATAAACTATATCTTTTTTTGAGGGATTTACTATCTTTGCATCGCAGCAGGCTGTTCCATCGTCCCGAGTATTCGGGAAGGAAAGTCCGGGCAACAGAGAGCACCATACTTCCTAACGGGAAGATATCCGTGAGGATTTAGTAGTGTAACAGAAAATAACCGTCCCGGTTTTCCAAACGGAAAATCGGAATAAGGGTGAAAAGGCGAGGTAAGAGCTCACCGGTTCCTGTGGCAACACCGGAAACCGTACACCTTATGGGTTGAAAGACCATGTATACCGGCTATAAGGGCTGCTCGTCCGATGCCGGGGGGTAGGTCGTATGATCCCGCCAGCAATGACAGGACAAGATAAATGATGGAAACCATACAGAACCCGGCTTACAGGCCAGCTGCAAAAAAACGAAGGGACGCTGAATTCAACGTCCCTTCTGTTTTATTATTTGATTTTGAACACACTATCATCAATCGGAACATCAACCTCTACTTTTGTGAAGGTTGTAATGATCTCCATTCCACTCACAATGGTTGTTGTTTTCATTGGTAAAAAGACTCCATTGTTGTCGGTATATTCTGAGGGTATAGCCTCAAGTGTCATAGCCATTCCTCCCTGGATTATATCTGTTGTTGTCTTCAGAAGAAGATAAGAATCTTTGTCAATGAATAATAAAGCAGTTGTCCCTCCTTCAAGTGTAGCCTTGATTTTAAAAACTGGTTTGCCATTGACGTTATCTTCTCCTTCAAGAGTAAGCTGCCCGTTCTTCAGATAGCTTTCCAGGTAGTTCTGGAATAAATTGTTTCGCTGAACATCTTTCACCTGTTCCGGCGTCATTTCCACAGGATCAGCTGAACCTGTCATCGGATTAACCGAATATCCCTTTTCTCCGTCAAAAACCTGTATTATCTCCTGTCCGCCCATATTGGTGACAGTTTTGATCTTATTCGGATTTTTCATCCACATTTCCATTGGCATATCCATTCCCATCATCGACATACTGGCAGTAATCTTTATTGTCTGTTTGCCAGAGAGCTGATCCAGTTTATTGGCGGCCGAGTACTTTTTTACAATCTCCTCAAGGGACTGCGCATTAATAATAATAGATGCAAGAAGACATGTAGTGATTAAAAATAGTTTTTTCATAAAATAAAAAATAAAGTTTAAGAATTAAATGAATTTATTGTTTTTCTAAGTGCAACGAGCTTATTCAGAAGTTTATCCATATCGAATAGTTTAAGCATGTTGGCTCCATCCGATTTTGCTGACGCAGGATCGGGGTGGGTTTCTATGAATATACCGTCAGCGCCAACACTTATTGCTGCTTTGCCTATGGTCTCTATCATTTCGGGTACTCCTCCGGAAACTCCTGCTTCCTGGTTCGGCTGCTGAAGAGAATGAGTTATATCCATTATTACAGGAACCCCTGTTTTCTGCATTAAGGGAATATTCCTGAAATCAACGATAATATCCTGGTACCCGAATATATTGCCCCGGTCAGTTACAATAATGTTATTATTACCAGAATCCCTTACTTTTTCCACAGCAAATTTCATTGATGATCCAGACAGGAACTGCCCTTTCTTTATATTGATCCATTTACCTGTCCTGGCTGCAGCCACAAGCAGGTCAGTCTGCCTGCAAAGAAAAGCCGGGATCTGAAGTATATCAACATAATGAGCTGCTAATTCAGCTTCAGGAGGATTGTGAATATCCGTAATGACCGGGACCGAAAATTTCTCCCTTACACGTGCGAGAATATCAAGAGCTTTTTCATCTCCTATGCCGGAGAAAGAATCAATTTTTGAACGGTTTGCTTTTCTGTATGAGGCTTTGAATACAAAAGGAAGCTGGTATTTGCCCGATAACTTTACAAGGTGTTCCGCAATCTCGAAGACCACATCTTCACCTTCGACAACGCAGGGCCCGGCGATCAAAAGGAAATTACCTGCTTTCCCGTATCTGATCCCGGGAATATTTATTCCGCTTTTGTCCATTCTAATGTAAAGGTAACAAAATAAACCCCTTATTTTCAAATATCATACCAGTTGCATTGTTTCGTTTACATTTTCACCTGTAAAATCCACTCCTACCCCCTCCCGGGAGGGTATCCCATCAATACAGTTCACCGGTAGCCGGACCTTCAATAATCGTAAATATCCTTCCACAAATCCCTTAGCTTCTTTCTTATCTCATCTTCCTTCGGATTTTGCCCCGGTTCATAGAACTTTGTCCCTTTTATGTCTTCAGGGAGGAAATTATCCTGTATGAAATTGCCTTCAAAGCTGTGGGCATACTTATAATCCTTGTGATAACCGAGATCCTTCATAAGCTTTGTTGGTGCATTCCTGATATGAAGAGGCACCGGCAGATCACCCTTGTCCTTTACTGCTTCAGCTGCATTTTCAATGGCCATATATGAAGCATTGCTCTTTGGCGAAGTTGCCAGGTAAACTGCAGCCTCTGAAAGGATGATTCTCGATTCGGGCCACCCGATTACATTAACTGCTTCAAAACAGGTCTGTGCGAGCAGAAGGGCATTAGGATTAGCCAGGCCGATATCTTCGGCAGCAAGGATCACCATTCTCCTTGCTATGAATTTTGGATCCTCCCCGCCTTCAACCATTCTTGCCAGCCAGTAAACAGCAGCATTGGGATCGCTTCCTCTTAGCGACTTGATGAAAGCCGATATAATATCATAATGTTGTTCACCATTCTTGTCATACAGGGCAAGGTTTTTCTGAACATGAGTAAGTACCTTTTCATCTGTTATGATAATCTTACCTGAACCCTTGGTATCAGCCTCAGATGATACAACCAGCTCAAGTGCATTGTAGAGCTTACGGGCATCTCCTCCTGAAAAACGTAAAAGAGCTTCATGTTCAGCAATCTCTATGTTGTATGCAACCAGGTAAATATCCTTTTTTAGTGCCTTGTTCAGCAATTCCAGAAGCTCCTCTTTGCTTAGCGGATTCATTACATAAACCTGGCAGCGTGAAAGGAGAGGGGATATAACCTCAAATGAAGGATTCTCAGTGGTGGCACCAATAAGGGTGATTATTCCCTGCTCTACTGCACTCAGGAGTGAATCCTGCTGTGATTTGTTAAAACGGTGTATTTCGTCAATGAATAAAACCGGATTAGGCTGGTTGAAAAATTGCTGTTTCTTTGCTTTCTCTATAGTTTCTCTTACATCTTTTACTCCTGAATGAACTGCACTGAGATGAAAAAAGGGCCGCTTCAGCGTATTGGCAATTATTCTTGCAAGAGTGGTTTTTCCTACTCCGGGAGGACCCCACAAAATAAATGATGGGATATTCCCGGATTCAATAACCTTTCTCAATACCGCATTCTTACCGACAAGGTGATCCTGTCCGCAAAATTCATCAAGATCCTTTGGTCTCAGCCTTTCTGCGAGCGGTTGATTTGAAAGCATAAGCTGAAGTTTATGTAAAAGTAATTAAAATTAAGATCTTCGATAAGTTTCAGCTTTAAGCATCAAATGATTCTATATTTTATTTCTAGGTTAATGCCCCTGTTTTAATAAATTTGATGTCAATAAATAAATAACATTATGAAAGTATACCATATACTTCTGATTGTCTTGTTGATAGTCGGCGGCTGCAGGGGAAACTCAGGAAATGAAAATCTGAAGGTCATCGAAGGCCGTAATATCATTTCAAAGCACGGAATGGTGGTTTCATCTCATCCGCAGGGCTCACGGATCGGAGTTCAGATACTTCAGGAAGGCGGTAATGCTGTTGATGCAGCTGTTGCCACAGGATTTGCCCTCGCTGTCTGTTACCCGGAGGCCGGGAATATAGGCGGAGGAGGATTTATGGTTATCAGAAAAAGCGACGGTTCAGCTGATGTCATCGATTTCAGGGAGAAGGCTCCCCTCAGAGCTTCAAGGGATATGTACCTGACCGGTGATAGTAATGTAATAGAAGGATTAAGCACCGAAACTCACCTTGCGGCAGGAGTACCCGGTTCCGTGGACGGACTGATAAAGATTCATTCCAAATACGGTATACTTAGCTTCCGGCAAGTCATTCAGCCTTCAATTAACCTGGCAAGAAATGGTTATTCCGTCACTGAAGAACAGGCCAGATCACTTAACGGTAACAGGGAATACTTTATAAAACAAAATAAAAACAGACCTGCTTTTGTTAAAGACACGGAATGGAAGGAGGGAGATATACTGAAGCAGGCGGATTTGGCCGAAACGCTTGAAAGGATCAGGAATTCCGGCAGGGATGGATTCTATTCAGGGAAAACGGCTGAACTTTTGATTAAGGAAACAGAAAGAGGCAACGGGATAATAACTGAACAGGATCTGGATGATTATGAGTCAGTATTCAGAAAACCGTTGACAGCGGATTATAAAGGTTACAGATTGATCTCTGTTCCTCCTCCTTCAAGTGGCGGAATAATTCTTTTTCAGCTTCTCGGAATGGTTGAACCCTACCCTATAAATGAATGGGGATTTCATTCGGTCAGGGCCATTCATCTCATAACGGAAGCAGAGAGGAGGGTATATGCCGATCGGGCTGAGTTCTCGGGCGATCCGGATTTTGTAAATGTCCCGGTCAATGGATTGCTGGATCGTGAATATTTAACCGTAAGGCTGGATAATTTCAATGAGAGCAAGGCTTCATTATCCTCAGAAATAAGTGCCGGTTCTCCTGAAGATTATATTAGTGAAGAGACAACACATTATTCTGTGGTGGATGGATCCGGAAATGCTGTTGCTGTCACCACTACCCTCAATAATATATATGGAAGCAGCATTGTTGTGGATGGTGCCGGTTTCCTCTTAAATAATGAAATGAACGATTTTTCAATAAAACCAGGAGTCCCGAATATGTTCGGACTTACAGGGGGTGTTGCAAATTCAATAGAACCCGGAAAAAGGATGCTCAGCTCAATGACTCCGGTTATTGTTGAAAAAGAAGGAAAACTTTTTCTGGTTGCCGGCTCTCCGGGAGGATCTACTATCCCAACATCAGTATTTCAGGTGATAATAAATGTAATTGATTACAATATGAACGTCAGGGAAGCCGTTGATACAGGTAGATATCACCATCAGTGGCAGCCAGACTGGATAAGTTATGAGGTAGATGGTATTGATAGTCTTACTCTACTGAAACTGAAACAAATAGGACATGAAATCAGAGGAAGACCAGCTATCGGAAGAGTTAACGCAATCCAGGTCCTGCCCGATGGCAAACTGGCTGGCGGTGCCGATAAAAGAGGCAATAATTCGGCTTGTGGCTATTAACAGTTTTTGCGGTTAAATAATTTTTACTAAATTGCTCCAAATTTATTTTCATTAGAAAAAATAAATTAATACATTTAACAATTGATTTTGAGTTTATTTTGCTATTACTAGATAGTTTTTGTACTTGAATACTTTCAGATATTAATTCAGTTATGAAAAAACCTCTGCTTATAGTAATTATTATCCTGGTAGTACTTCTTGCTCTGCCGGTAATCAACCTGCTCCGCTGGACTTTTCAAACAAAAAAGCCTCTGGATATCATTATTGTCGACAAGACCGTTTCAACATTTGAACGCGTAAAGCACAAGTCGCTTAACTGGATTTTAACTAATGACAGATTTGTCAAAAAAGGGAAAAAATCAAGTTATTCATTCAGGAAGGATTATTATGGATTCATGCCAACACGGCCTAAAAAGGCAAAATTATGGGAGAGAAATGAGTATCGTCTGGCCGATCTTATAAACATAGCAGAAAAAACTGATGCTGTTTATTTTGCAGACACTTATGGAGTATTTTTCAATGACTGGTATCAGGGAATAAATAAAAGCCGCAGATCAAGGAAACTTTACGGCGGACTGAACAGCAACGATAATTTCCTTATAAAGGAGATGAAGGACAGAAACAAGCTTGTTATCCTTGAATATAATGCTTTCGATTACCCAACCCCTGAATATGAATCTTACAGAATCCAGGAGAGAATGGGGATCAAATATTCGGGATGGACAGGAAAATACTTCACTTCTCTCGATACTCTCAATGAGGATTTCCCTGTCTGGATGACTGCAATGTACCGTAAACAATATAAGAAACCATGGACCTTCACCAAACCTGGTGTTGTACTTCTAAGGGATAAGGCAATAATTGTTCTTGAACAGGGAACACAAATTAATGAATCACCCGTTGAGATCGTTACAGATTCCGCTTATTGTAAAAAGTATAATCTGCCCGGATCAATTGCTTTCGGCGAATGGTTTGATATAATTGACCCCCGTTTAAACAACGTAATTTCTAATTTCAGGATAGGAACAACCAATCTGGGTGATTCAATGCTTATTGACTATGGACTGAATAATATGTTCCCGGCAGTAATCCAGGATCCTGAATTTCAGAAAACCTACTATTTTTCAGGTGATTTCACAAATGCGAATATACCCGTATGGACATCAAAATTCAAAGGAGTGGATAAACTGAAAGGTATCCTCTATTCCAAAAAACCTGAAGATTTCAGAAGATTCTTCTGGCTTTATTATAAACCTCTGGTTACAGGTATTTTCGACGAATATTATAACTCATTAACAGCAAAATAAACTGTGTTTTAAGATTTATAAAAAAGTACAGGCGATATAAAAACCTGTGCTTTTTTTATTTGCCAATATCTGTTTAACAGGATTTCAAAATGAGAATTTCCATTATCCAATTCGATATCAGATGGGAAGATAAATCCGGTAATTTCAGACAAATTGAACACCTGATAGCAGACCTTAATAACAAAACCGATCTTGTCATACTTCCTGAAATGTTCAATACAGGTTTCTCAATGAATCCTGAAAAACTAAGTGAAAAACAATTTTCCATGACATACAGACGGATGATAAGGATCTCCGCAAAAGGGAACTTTGGTCTTTGCTCCAGTTATATTGTAAAAGAGAAAAACAGGTACTACAACAGGTGGATATTTGTCACTCCTGAAGGGAAATTCTGGTCTTATGATAAAAGGCATCTTTTCACTATGACAGGTGAAGAGAAGGCCTTCACTCCTGGAAAGGAAAGACACACTTTCAAATTCAGAGATGTAAGGATATGCCCCAATATATGCTACGATCTCAGGTTTCCCGTGTGGAGCAGAAACAGAAATGATTATGACCTGCTGATTAATTCTGCCAACTGGCCGGAAGCAAGACGGGATGTATGGATAACCCTCCTGAAGGCGAGGGCAATCGAAAATCAATGCTTTGTCGCTGGTGCAAACCGGGTTGGAACCGACGGTGCAGGAATTAAATATTGCGGCGACTCAATGATCATTAATCCAAAAGGGGAGGTCATTGCCTGTGCTGGGGAGAACAAAGAATGTTCAATCACAGCAGACATTTCAATGAAGGAATTGTCAGACTTCCGCAAAAAATTCCCGGTTCTTGACGATGCTGATGATTTTATAATAAACGCTGAACGCTGAATCCTTTATTGCTTTAAAGCCCTGTAAAGAATCTCAGCCGGATGCAACGCAATCCTTCCGGTTCCATCCTTGATATGGTGCCTGCAGCTGGTACCCGGTGCAGCAATGATGACATTCTCACCGGCTGCCCGTACCGCAGGGAACAGCGCTAACTCTCCAATTTTATTCGATAGATCAAAATGCTCCTTCTCATAACCAAATGATCCCGCCATTCCGCAGCAACCTGAAGGTATTTCCTTTACTGTGTAATTAGCTGGTATTGAGAGCATTTCAATTGTGTCTGCGGATGAAGAAATCGCCTTCTGCTGACAATGTGCATGCAAAATGATCTCATTTCCGGCATCTGCGAATGATTCCTTTACAATTTTCCCGGAACGGAATTCGCTGGCGATGAATTCATCTATAAGAAAGCTGTTTTTCGCAATTTTTTCCACAGACTCCTTCAGATCATCCCCGGCTAGCCCCGGATATTCATCCCGGAATCCAAGGATCGCTGAAGGCTCAATACCAATGAGGGGCAATTCATCATTGATGATTCCTGAGAATACCTTAATGTTCCTTCTTACAATCTTCCTTGCTTTCCTGATAAATCCTTTTGACAGGAATGTCCTTGCACTGTCTCCATGGTTAACTGTCATTACTTTATAACCTAAGGATGTCAGCAGTCTTATTGCTGCAATGCCTGTTGCCGTGTCATTGAAATTGGTAAACTCATCAATAAACAGGCAGACTTCACCTTTTGGTTCTTTCGGATTAATTGATTCCAGATTCCTGCTGATCCACTTTTTTAGTGAGGTTTTATATAATAAAGGTATAGACCGGTCAGGAGCTACATTAAGTGTCTTTTTGAGTAACCATGATGTTATCTTATTCCTAATGAAGAAATTAAAGATGAATGGGGCAAATGATCCTATTTGATTAATGGTTGATATGTAAGCAATCAGTCTTGTCCTGAGCGGTATGCCATGTTTATCGTACCAGTGTTGCAGGAATTCGGCTTTCAGCTTTGCAATGTCAACTTCTGAAGGACATTCTGATTTACATCCCTTGCAGGAAAGACAAAGATCGAGTATTTCATAGATTTCCCTGTGGTCCCATGGATTGTTCTCATCAGCAGACAGGAATTCTCTCAGGATATTAGCCCTGGCCCTGGTGCAATTCTTTTCTTCGCCTGTCGCCATAAAGGAGGGACACATTGTTCCTCCAATGATATTCGTCTTTCGACAGTCACCTGATCCGTTGCATTTCTCTGCTGCCCTTATTATCCCGTCAGTTGATGAAAAAT
>CAZLCF010000094.1:0-10492 GCA_964557905.1 uncultured Rikenellaceae bacterium
AATCAGCATTGACGAAATTAATTATTCCATTTCTTATATCGGTGAGTTCCTGAGGAAGGTTAGTTTTTACGTTGATGTTAAAACGATCCTCCATTCTGACATTTATGGTATCATAAAGGTTACTATTATTTTGATAATCAACAAAATCCGGTGTTCCATCATTAGCCTGATCAATAAACCAATAAGCGCTGATGTCAATTATATTTTTAACCTGCTGTGGTGTTAGAGATAAAGCCTTACATAGAGCTGTAGTGTTTCTTTCTTTGCAATATTTGTGAAGCACGTTTATATATTTAATTAAGTCGCCAGTGGAAGGTTCGCTTATTATTGAATTATTATATGCAGAATATGCATTATTTTTTAATACAAGATCTGAATTGTAAAAGGGTTTTATATTCATCTTTACTAAGAAAGATACTCCAATTCCCAAAGCAATACTTAAACCAAGTGGTAGCCAATTGCGCAAGAGAAAGACTATCGAAATCAATGTTCCTCTTCCTAAAGCTCTTGCCATTTTACCGAGCGACCTGCCCATACGCTTGAAAAGATCCAGCAGGTCAATTTCATCATTCCTGACATTTTTTGTATCCGTGGTTTCAGACATTTTTAGTAGTTTTAGCTGGTTAGTTTTACAAATATACCTAAAATTCGATTTTATAATGATATCTCTTTTAAATTCAGATTTGTCTGAAAACTTTAAGTGCAAGATCCATGATAATTGGCTTATAATCATTTATGAATTCTCCGGTCACGCGGTTGCCGATTACAGCGCAAATAGTCAGAGCCTTGTGACCAAGCAGTTGTGATAATCCATATATCGCCGAACTTTCCATTTCATAATTGCATATCTTCCTGCCCATAAAGGAAAATTCAGCCAGTTTATTATTAATCTCACTATCGAAAGTTTCCAGTCGTAATTTTCTGCCCTGAGGCGCGTAAAAACCTGGAGTTGAGATAGTTATTCCTTTGATAAAATCATCTTTCTGAAACAGTGCAATGAGCTCTTTGCTGGCATTTACAGCATATGGAAATGAAAGGGTATCAGGCCATTCCAGATATTCTGCAAGTACCGACGACAATGCAGTATCAAGGATCCAGTCGTGACCTTCATAGAAGTGAAGAAGCCCGTCAAAACCTATTGCAGTTTCAGTCAGGACACAGGATCCGGCAGGAACATCGCTTCTTAATCCGCCTGATGTGCCTAGTCTTATAAAGGTAAGAGGTACAGTTTCCTCTTTTGTAATCCCGGTCTGCAGATCAATATTTACAAGCGCATCAAGCTCATTTACAAGTATATCAATATTGTCAGTCCCGATTCCCGATGAGATTATCGTGATCTCATTATTCTCAAAGCTTCCCGTAACTGTACGGAATTCTCTGTTCTCTTTCCTTACCCTGATATCGGTTAATAAGGTTGAAAGCATATCCACCCGTCCCGGATCACCTACAATGACTATTTTATCGGAAATATCTCCAGGAAGAAGATTCAAATGGAAAATGCTTCCGTCCCTGTTGGTAATGAGTTCAGTCTTCTTTTGCATTGCAAAAAAATGAAACAACAAATGTAAGATTTTTTGGACAACAGTTTACTGATAGTACTCCATTATCCTGCCCGAAATGAGAAGAAGAGAAATTTCTGCCAGTTTAGCCTGGTATTTAACCGAAAGAAGGCTCTCCCTGGCTTCCAGAAGGCTCATCTGTACCTCACGCAGGTCAATTCCAGATAAATTCCCCAGTCTGTACCGTTCCATCGCTATTGTCAGGTTTTCAGTTGCAGTGTTAAGGTTCTGCTCCTCAAGAGTAACAAGCTTCAGATAGCTGCTGTAGGCACTATATATTGTTATAAGGTCTGCTTTGACGCCCTGCTCAACCTCAAGATATTTAAGGTCTTTATTCATCACCTCAATAGATGAATTTCGAAGGCTTCTGCGCTGATTCCATCCGTCGAATAAATTTAAACCCATTGTAAGGCCGTAATTCAGGCCATTTGTGAGCTGGCTTTTTGTTGTACTTCCCTGAAAAGTATAGATATTGTAACTATAACCTGAGGAGAGATTCAGGTAAGGGTATGAACGCGAAGCAATTAGCTTAGAATCGTATTCCGAAATTGTTTTGTTTGCACTGGCAATCAACAGGCTTGTGTTCTTCGCAAGTGTTTCTTCAAGGAGTTTTTCATATAAAAAATCAGGGCGGATATCAATAGATGTGTCCTTCGAGACAAATGACCGGCCGAGGTCCTCAACAGCCATAAGCTCATTGAGTTGTATTTCTGTTGCCCGTACAGTTTCAGACTGGCGAGATAATCTAGAACTGTCTGAATTTAGGTAAACCCTCGATTGCAGTACATTGAGCTTGGAACTTGATCCCAGCAGATAACGTTCTTCATCAATCCTGAGCCGTTCCCTTGATAATGTTAGAGCATATTTCAGGTTATTCAGCTGCTGTACCTGATTGATGTAATTATAATATGCTGAAACAATATATGAGACCAGGTTTTCAATAGCCATCTGTGTGTTCAGTTCTCCGATCTGTTTAAGCTCGTTCAGTTTTTTATAAGTAGTCTGGACATTAAATCCGTTAAATATTGTCAGTCCTAATGTTACTCCTGCATTCGTAGTTGTACTTAATACATCTGGTAAAACACTCTGAGTTCCGTCCGAGAAATTCTGAGTGGTTGTACTGAAGGTCCCGGAATGCTTGCCGCTGAGATCCAGTGAGGGTAAATACCCTGCATTACCAGGTGTAAAATTGTTTTTTGCAATTTCTTCACTGTTCCTGGTGATCAACAGTGAAAAGTTATTTTCGAGGCCGGTTTTGATACAATCCTTCAGGTTATATATCATCTGCCCCTGAACAATTCCGCTTAGAACAAAAGCAGTAAGGCTAAGAAACAGCAACTTTATTTTCATCAGAACTATTTTTTGATTCACTTGAAATGAAAGTATAAATTGCCGGCACCACAAACAATGTCAGGAAAGTAGCGAATAACATTCCGCCGATGACAACGATACCCATAGCAACACGGCTCCGAGCTCCTTCTCCAAGTCCCAGGGCTAAGGGGGAAATGCCAAACATTGTTGCAAGGCTTGTCATCAGGATTGGACGGAAGCGTGCGGCAGCAGCATATTTTATGGCATCAATTTTGGCCATACCGGCAGCTTTCCTTTGGTTAGCAAATTCCACGATAAGAATACCATTTTTCGATACCAGTCCTATAAGCATAATGATCCCGATCTGGCTGAATATATTCATTGTAATATTGAAATACCACATAAAAACCAGCGCCCCGGTCAGTGCAAGGGGTACGGTCATCATTACGATTAACGGATCCTTAAAGCTTTCAAACTGGGCAGCAAGTACAAGGAAAATCAGGATCAGGGCAAGCATAAAAGCAAACATAAGGCTTGATGAACTCTCCCTGAAATCTTTTGAATCGCCTGCAAGAGCTGTTCGGAATGACTCATCCAGCACCTCATCAGCTATCCTGTCCATCTCTTCAAGTCCTTCACTCATAGTCTTCCCCGGGGCAAGCCCTGCTGATACTGTTGCGGCCACAAACCTGTTATACCTGTAAAGCTGCGGGGGTGCCGTCTCTTCTGACAGTGTAACAAGATTATCGAACTGGATCATCTCTCCGGTGTTATTCCTGACATATAACGACTTAAGATCCAGTGGTTTATTCCGGTCAGACCGGGCAAGCTCCCCGAGTATCTGGTACTGTTTGCCATTCATGAAAAAATATCCGAAACGCTGACCGCTTAAAGCAAGCTGAAGTGTCTGCCCTATATTCTGTGTAGATACTCCCATTGTTATTGCTTTTTCACGGTTAATATGGATCCTCAGTTCAGGTTTTGAAAATTTAAGATTCACATCCGCCATTTGAAGCACTTCGCTTTCCATCACCTTATTCATAAATGCAGGAAGTATTTCCCTGAGCTTTTCGATCGATGTTGCCTGAAGAACATACTGAACAGGCATTCCTGCCCTGCGGCTGCCAAAAGTTGACTGCTGCATCACAAATGCCCTTGCTTTTGTCTTGATTCTGAGATCTACTGAGAGCTTATCGGCAATAGCTTGCTGAGAGCGCTCTCTTTCACCAGGTTTAGTAAGCACTATTCTGATATTTGCGAAAGTACCTCCCCTTACCATTGTAGTATACCGGACACGCTCCGGTATTGTTTTTTCGACCAGTTCTGCGAGGTTGTCAGCGTATGCCAGCATATACTCATAAGTGGCACCTTCTGTCGCTGATAAGTTTATTGTAATCTGCGATCGATCTTCCAGGGGAGCCATTTCAGCGGGGATTGTACTCCAGAGAAGAAATATCAAACCGAGGGCAGCAACAAGGATCAGAAAAACATACCTGCGATGCTTAAGAAATGAACTCAGGGTATTTTTGTAACCATTATTCAGATTTTGAAAAAAATGATCTGTCTTCCTGTAGAACCACGTATGGCTTTTTTCGTGTCTTAACAATTTAGTTGAGACCATTGGTGTCAGTGAAAGTGCCAGAAACGCTGAAATAGCTACCGTACCTGCCATTACTATACCGAATTCCCTGAAGAGCCGTCCGGTTATGCCCTGGAGAAAAACAATCGGGAAAAAGACAGATATCAGAGTAATCGTTGTAGAGATAATAGCAAAATAGATCTCTTTTGATCCTTTCATACCCGCTTCATAAGGGGGCATACCGGATTCAACTTTAACGTAAATATTCTCCATAACCACAATGGCATCGTCAACTACGATACCGATTGCAAGAACCATAGCCAGAAGTGTTAGAACATTTATGGAAAACCCCGCCAGGTACATAATGAAGAATGAACCGATAAGCGAAACCGGAATGACAAGTATAGGGATCATAGTCGCCCGCCAGCTGCGAAGGAAGAAGTATATAATAACCACCACAAGTGCAAATGCAATGAAAATAGTATTTTTTACTTCAGAAATTGAGGAACGTATATATTCGGTATTGTCATAGTTGACGTTGACTTTAACATCCTCAGGGAGGTCTTTCTGAATATATGCAAGACGCCGGTAGACCTCATCAACGATCTCAATATGATTTGATCCGGGCTGAGGTACAATAGCAATCTGAACCATTGGAACGCCGTCATTTTTCAGGATACCCCTTATATCCTCTGGTCCCAGTTCAGCTCTGCCAATATCCTTAAACCTTACTATCTGATCCCCTGATTGTTTAATAATCAGATCATTAAATTCTTTGGGCGTTGTCATCAGTCCCAGTGTCCTTATTGTCAGCTGGGTCGTTGTGCCTTCAATAGCACCTGAGGGCAGCTCAACATTTTCGCGTGAGATGGCATTTCTTACATCCATGGGAGTCAGCTCATAACCTGCCAGTTTTGCCGGATCAATCCACAAGCGCATTGCATATCGTTTCTCCCCGAAAATACTCACTGCACTAACACCAGATACAGTCTGAAGCTGTTCCTTAAGAGTCAGGTCGGCTATTTCCGAGAGTTCAAGCAGTGATCTTTTCTGACTCTCCACAGTCAGGAAGAGTATGGGATTTGCATCGGCATCTGCCTTGGTCACAGTAGGAGGGTCACAGTCCTGGGGTAGCCTGCGCATTGCCTGTGATACTTTATCCCTGACATCATTGGCCGCGGTTTCCAGATCTACGGAAAGTTCAAATTCAACCGTAATATTACTGCCTCCCTGCCTGCTTACACTTGTCAATGTCCTTACACCGGGAATACCGTTGATTGATTGTTCAAGAGGTTCAGTTATCTGGGTTTCAATAACATCTGAATTAGCTCCAGGGTATGATGTGCTGACAGTTATTATAGCAGGATCAACACTCGGGAATTCGCGTATACCCAGGAATGTATATCCTACTATACCAAACAGGAGAATAATGATAGCTAATACAGTGGCCAGAACAGGTCTGTTTATACTTACTGATGATAGGCTCATTTTTGTAAATTTGGCTGGTTTCTAGTTAATTATCAACGTGTCCAGCACAACCGGCAGGCTCTCCCGGAGCTGTAGAATGCCTGAAGTAAGCAAGGTGTCGCCGAATTTTAATCCGGAAACGATCTGAATGAGCGATTCGGTACGCAAACCAGTGTTAACTCTGATGACCGAAGCTCTGCCTTTCCTATAGACATACACTAATTCCCCTTCCATTTCCGGGACCAATGCTTCTGTTGGTATGGCAATGGTGTTTTCAATCTTTGATAGCTGAAGGGTCACGGCGGCATAACGCCCCGATTTAAGCTCTTCGTTCCTGTTCGGGTATAAAGCCCTGATGACTATTGACCTGGTATTCAGTTCAATTTTAGGATCAACCGCATAAACATTTGCCTGGTAAATTGTATTGCTGCCATCCACTTTAAAAGTAACAGGAAAACCAATATTTATTTCATCAGCATATCGTTCAGGGATTGAAAATTCAAGCTTTATAGGACTCATCTTTATTAACCTGGCTATTTTGGTTGAAGGGGTTGCATAACTTCCTTCGCTCAGATACCGCAAACCGATAATTCCGTCAAAAGGAGCGCGCATTTCAGTTTCAGAAATACGGGCTTTTATCAGATTTATATCAGCTTCTATTGTCTGGAGCTCAGTAACTATCTGGTCATAGCTTTCCTGGCTTATGGCATCCTTATCAAGAAGACTTCTCTGACGGAACTCTTTTTCCTCCACTAGCTTCTTCTGAGCCTGAAGCTTCTGTAGTTGTGCCTGCAGGGGTTTATCGTTGATCTTTGCAAGAAGATCTCCTTCTTTAACCCTCGTTCCTTCGGTGAAATTTATGCTCACAATTTTTCCTGACGTTTCAAAAGAGAGCTCAACTTCTTCATCAGGCCTGAGTGTGCCTGTACTGTTTATCAGCTCACTCATTTGGGCAGGTTTTATAAGAAATCCGCTCACATTCAGTAATTGACGACCCTGCATTCCACCCTGACCTGTGCCCGGTCCTCTACCTGCAACCTGACCTGAACTGCCGGGGCCTTTTGATTTTGCAGCAAACAATGGCTTTATCTTGGGGAATAAAATTATTCCTGCCAGTACAAGTATTAACAGGATCGTTATTGTCAGCTTTACTCTTTTATTCATAAATCAGAGTTATGATTAACTGGTTTCTAAACAGTAAGAATTAAACTAATAAATCATATAAATATCAGGCTGCAAATGTAGATAATTTGCATCTTATTGAATCATTTATACTTTGAAAAAAATGTTAAATAAATATAAATCAGCAAATGCTTAATCCTCTTTAATTTATTGTCTGATTTGAAGAAAACACGCTATTTTTACATTATACATAAAGAAAAAAATATGATCCAGCGTATTCAATCAATTTACCTGTTACTGACAACCCTGTTCTCTGTTTTATTCCTTGACGGAAATATTATGAAGTTCACTGATGATTCAGGAAACATGTTGAACATTACATTGGGAGGACTGAAAAGAATTGCCGGGGAATCAGCTGCGGAAAACCCTGGAAGAGTATTGCCTCTGACAATGCTTGTCTTGCTGATAGCGGTACTTTCTCTTGTTGCAATATTCCTTTACAAGAACAGAAAATTGCAGATGAGATTTACATTAGGAGTTTTCATTCTGACAATAATGCTGATTTTAATTCTGACAATCTTTTCATTTTTTGTGATCCGGAATTATAACGCAGATATTCTTTGGGGAATAAAAATGATACTGCCTTTACTGATGGCTGTCAGTTCATATCTAGCTTACCGGAGTATTAAAAAGGATGAAGATCTGGTAAAATCCTATGACAGGCTGAGATAAATAGGGGTAAATTGATATTTGAGGATCACCCTTTCCTCAGGGCTTAAGACCAATTGATCATATTATCTGCAAATTCTCCTGGTTAGTGATCTTCTCGCAATAGTGGCATTTTAGCGAGACATTTTTCTTTGACACCACTTTAAACCGTGTGGTAACTTGTTCAAAATTAGTAATGCATTTCGGATTCATGCATTTGGCTATACCTACAATAATATCAGGAACTTCAACCACCTTCTTTTCCACTACCTCGTAATCCCTGATAATATTCAGCTTTGCATCCGGGGCAACGAGGGCGATCCTGTTGATATCATCATCCTTGAAGAACTTTTCAGATATTTTAATAATGGCTTTCCTTCCCAGTTTCTTGCTTTCAAGATTCGTCCCGAAAGTTATCTGATTATCAATGTGATCCAGTCCAAGTATCTGGATTACCTTGAACAATTGTTTAGCCGGTACATGATCAATGACAGTTCCATTCTGAATGGCGCTGACAACCATTTGTTTCGGTTCCTTCATGATTTACCCCTTTCTTATTTAATCCCTAAAAGTGTACAAAGAATAGCCTGCCGCGTAAATACTCCATTGCGAGCCTGGTCAAAATAATAAGCCTTTGGATTGGTATCTACATCCGTATTGATTTCATTAACTCTTGGCAGTGGATGCAGTATTCGCATATTGGGTTTTGTTTTTTTAAGCATTGCATCCCTGAGAACATATACATTCTTTACTTTTTCATACTCAATAGGATCGGAGAATCTTTCCTTCTGCACTCTTGTCATATAAATAATGTCGGCTTTCAAAATTATATCGGAGAAATCGGAGTGCTCATAATATTTCAGTCCCATGTTATCCAGATATAATTTGAATTCGTCCGGCATTTGAAGCTCCTCAGGAGAAATAAAATTGAATGTTGCATTCCACCTCGACATAGCCATCATCAGTGAATGAACTGTACGGCCATATTTCAGGTCTCCGACCAAGAAAATATTAAGATTGTCAAGTTTTCCCTGGGTTTTGCGTATTGAATAAAGGTCAAGCATTGTCTGTGTCGGATGCTGATTGGCTCCATCCCCTGCATTTATAACGGGGACTGAGGCGATCTCACTGGCAAACCTGGCGCTTCCTTCAACCGGATGTCGCATGACAATAAGATCGCTGTAGCTGCTGACCATCTTTATTGTATCGTGGAGGGTTTCACCTTTTGTAACACTTGAGCTGGATGAATCTGAGAATCCGACAATTTTCCCTCCAAGCCTGTTAATGGCACTCTCAAAGCTTAGCCTGGTTCTGGTTGATGGCTCAAAAAATAATGTAGCAATTACTTTTCCTTCCAGCAGCTTCCGTACCGGCTGCTTTTCGAATTCCTCTGCCAGGTCAAGGATCTTAATTATTTCCCGGGTAGAGAAATCATCTATTGAGACTAAACTTCTGTTTTTCATTTGATTGACACTATTTAGGAGCAAATACCTGCCTGATACCAAAATTACTCAAGAATTACCACAACAAGGATACGTGTTAATAATTTATTAAAAACTTTAAATGTGCCATCAGTATTATTTAACTGATATGAACTTATATGAAAGACCTTCAATCCTGGACAAACGGCTTAAAATCCCTTCTTTTGCGGATACCCTGAAATTCAATGATATCCTGCATTCGAGGTCAAAAGAGTGTTCGGATTGTGTAATATTTTCCTCCTTAATGATCTTCATGACATCATTCATGGCTGAATATGGAAACTTTACTTCATACCATTCATGGATTATGTGATCAAATATCTCTGCATCTTCCAGCGCTGAGCCTGCGGCTGATTTGTATGCTTTTATCAATCCGCTGACACCCAGAAGAGTCCCCCCGAAATACCGGGAAACAGTGATCATTGTATTTGTAAGTCCATAGGATCTGATTTGTCCCAGAATGGGACGGCCGGCAGTTCCGGATGGTTCTCCGTCGTCATTAGCTCTCCATATCAATCCATCCTGTCCAAGTATGTAAGCGTAACAGTGGTGCTTTGCCTCGTGATGTTCCTTCCTGATATCCTCAATAAATGCCTTAATTTCAGTTTCCTGCGATACAGGAAAAGCAGCTGCAATGAATTTACTGCCTTTTTCCTTGTAAATGCCCCTTGAAATTGATCTGATCGTTTTATAGGTATCATTAGCTGCCATTGCTGAGTCTGAATCTGATGGTTTTAATGACAATGCAATATTAATTAAATCTGTCAGTCAACCTGACGGTTTGTATAAAAAATGGTAATTTTGTTATTAAGAGCGGATTCCTATGAATGTTTTATTAGATGAAAAGGATCTTCAGAAGCTGATTGTTATTGGCGACAGGATCCTTATTAAGCCAAAGACGCCACAGTCAACAACAAAAAGCGGGCTTTTTCTGCCCCCGGGAGTCAATGAAAATGAGAAAGTCCAGATCGGTTATGTGCTGAAAGTAGGTCCCGGGTATCCTATACCTTCCGTTAATGATACTGATGAGCCGTGGAAGAACAGGACTGATGAGCCTAAATATGTTCCGCTTCAGCCAAAGGAGGGCGATCAGGCAGTTTATTTACAAAACAGCGCCATTGAAATTGAATTTAATAAAGAAAAGTACATTGTGGTGCCACACTCCGCAATTTTGCTGCTTCTGAGGGATAAAGGGCTTTTTGAATAAAACTGGATGACATGGAAAGCGGGACTCTTAAAGGAAAAAAAATACTGATTGTGGAAGA
>CAZLCF010000095.1:0-10399 GCA_964557905.1 uncultured Rikenellaceae bacterium
GTAAGGAAGATCTTTATGATGCTATAATAGACTTCCAGAAAAGAGAACGAAGATTTGGAAAGACAAGCGAACAGGTTTTGGAAAAATGATGAAATGATATTGTTCAGAAGATTTAAACGGATTGTTGTAGCACCTTTCCTGATTCTGGCGAGCACTATGCTGAATGCTCAGGAGAAACAGGAAATACTTGATTATATGACACAGGATGACTATATAGTGGGAGGGATCTCTGTTTCAGGGATAAGGTACCTGGATATTAATGCTATTATAGGGATCTCAGGTCTGAGGTTAGGACAGGAAATACCCATACCGGGAGACGCTGTGTCAAATGCTGCAAAGAAATTATGGCAACAGGGATTATTCTCGGACGTAAGGATATCAATAGACAGAGTTCAATCAGATACTGTTTTTCTTGATATTTTTCTCCAGGAACGACCAAGGATATCATCCATAAAGTTCAATGGGATAAAAACTGCTGAAACACAGGATATTGTCGATAAGATAAACCTGCCAGTCGGATCACAGCTCACATCTTATATTATTTCAACTACCTCAAAAATAATCAGGGACCATTTCATTGAGAAAGGTTTCCTGAATACTACTGTGGAATTCGTACAGAAAGATGATCCCGACCAGCCTAACAATGTCATACTCAATATCAATATAGATAAAAACGATAGAGTAAAAATTGAAGAGTTCAGTTTTGTGGGCAATGATAATTTCGATTCCAAAAAACTCCGTCGGCAGATGAAAGGCACAAAGAAAAGAAACCTTAACTTCTTTAAGGCTTCAAAATACATTGATGAGAAATATGAAGAGGACAAGGAGAAACTGACAACCTTCTATAATGATAACGGATTCAAGGATTTCACCATTCTTTCCGACTCCCTTTATACAATCTCTGAAAATCGTGTCGGTTTGCTGATTAAAGTCGATGAAGGAGATCAGTATTTCCTGAGGAATGTAAACTGGGTTGGCAACAGTGTTTACAGAAAAGAAGATCTCGATAAAAGATTTAATATTGAGAAGGGATCAGTATATAATCAGTCGCTGATTCTTGACCGGCTTAATGGTTCAGGCGGAGCTGAGGATGCCGTAAACAATCTCTATCTCAACTACGGTTACCTTTTTTCACAGGTTATCCCGGTTGAGGAGAAAGTTGAGGGGGACTCTGTTGATCTCGAAATAAGGATATATGAAGGAGATCAGGCATATATCAACGATATAATGATCACCGGTAACACCCGTACCAATGAACATATTGCCAGGCGTGAACTTTATACTCTCCCCGGAGATCTCTTCAGTAAGGAAAATATAATAAGGTCCATACGCCAGCTTGGTGTGCTTGGACATTTTGACCCGGAAAAGATCAATCCTTCCCCGATGCCTGATCCTGTGAACGGCACTGTGGATCTTCTTTATAAACTCGAGGAGAAAGCTAACGACCAGTTTGAGGTATCCGGAGGCTGGGGAGCAGGGATGCTGGTAGGAACAATCGGGGTTCGATTCAGTAATTTTGCAATGCGTAACTTCTTCAAGCTGAACGAGTGGAGGCCTTATCCTTCAGGTGACGGGCAATCATTAAGTATCAGGGCTCAATCAAACGGACGTGTTTATCAGTCATATAATGTCTCATTTGTTGAACCATGGCTTGGCGGCAATAAACCCAATACATTTTCAATTTCCCTGTACAGGTCAAAGCTGACCAACAGCAAAAAGAAAACTGAAGATGGCTATCAGTCCATGATCATTGACGGAGCTTCCATCGGTATGGGCAAGAGACTTGAATGGCCTGATGACTTTTTCTCATTGTACGGAGAGTTAAGCTATCAGAAGTACGATATGAATAACTATACTGTAATGTCATTTCTTTTTCAGAATGGTGTGTCAAATCTCCTGAGCCTTACAGGAAGACTCCAGCGGTTCTCAACAAGTCCGAACCTTATTTATCCGAGGAGCGGATCTTCCTTTACGCTATCACTTCAGGCAACTCCGCCTTATTCATTTATAAGCGGCAAAAATATGACAGGTGCAACTGACCAGGAGAAGTATAAATGGATCGAGTTTCATAAATGGATATTCAAATCAGATTATTATTTCCCGCTGACAAAAGATGATAAGCTGGTTTTAAATACCCGTTTTTCCTTCGGTTACCTGGGATATTACAACAAGGATATAGGACCCTCGCCTTTTGAGAACTTTTCGGTAGGTGGTGATGGTATGACCGGTTATTCATTCTATGGCCGTGAGATTATATCTCTCAGGGGTTACTCTTCCGGTAACGGTGGAGTTGGATCACTTACTCCGCTTGACCCGGAAACCAGGGCACCATCGGGTAATGTTTATTCAAAGATAACCCTGGAACTCAGGTACCCCGTATCTCTTAATCCGCAGGCAACAATTTATGGTCTTGCATTCCTTGAATCAGGCAGGGCATGGACCCGCCTCAGGGAATATAATCCCTTTAAAATGAACCGCTCAGCAGGTTTCGGCGTAAGAGCCAATCTTCCCATGTTTGGACTGCTCGGTATAGACTGGGGATATGGATTTGATCAGGTACCTGATCCGATTGGTTTTCCAAATGCTAATAAATCACAATTCCATTTTGTAATAGGTCAACAATTTTAAAATGCGCATAAAAATAAAAGTTATGAAGAAAATAAGTGTTTTAACAGTAATAATGATTCTGACAACAGCCATGGCTGTGGCTCAGAAATATGCCTTTGTTGATTCTGAATATATCAGGAAAAACATACCGGCTTTTACAACAGCACAGGAGCAGCTTGATAAACTCTCGGAGCAGTGGGAAAAGGAAGTTGCCGATGGTTATGCTGTTGTTGAACAGATGTATAAGTCATACCAGAATGAAGAAGTGCTTCTTTCACAGGATATGAAGACCAAAAGGGAAGAAGCCATCATCGCAAAGGAGCAGGAAATGAAAGAGCTTCAGAATAAGTACTTCGGGATGGAAGGCGACCTGTTTAAAAAAAGAGAGGAACTTGTGAAGCCCATCCAGGATGAAATACTCAAAGCAATAAAGGATATTGCAGTCGAAGGCAGCTATGCAGTAATATTCGATACCGCTGCCGGAGGAAATATCCTGTTCGCTAATCCCAAATACGACATAAGCGATCAGGTCCTTGAAAAATTAGGTTATAACAATTAAATAATTACTTTTGCATAAATTAAAAATTAATAAAACTATCTGTAATGAAAAGATTTATAGGAATTGCAATCCTTGCTATTCTTGTTGCAGCTACCGGTTATTCCCAGAACCTGAAATTCGGGCATATAAACAGCGATGAACTTATCCGGGCTTTACCTGAATTTGACTCGGCTAACGTTAAAATTGAAAACTTGCGTCAGGAACTTGTCAATGCTCTGGAATTGATGACCGTTGAGCTTAATAATAAAAGTGATGCATATAATAAGGAAAGCAAAAACCTTACTGATATCGTAAGGCAGACCAAAGAACAGGAGCTTATTGACCTGAACAGAAGAATACAGGATTTCCAGACTAATGCTCAGCAACAGCTTCAGGACAAGCAAGTTGAACTCTTGCAGCCTGTCTATGCTAAAGTTGATAAAGCTATCAAGGATATAGGAAAAGAGAATGGATTCGTTTATATATTTGATGTGGCAAAAGGTTCACTTCTCTATTTTGATGAAACCAAGAGTGTAAATGTAATGCCTTTGGCCAAAACAAAACTTGGACTGAAATAATTAAATGAAATTATACCAATGACCATCCTTGACGGGATGGTCATTTTTTTATCTTCCAATAAAGTGAATAAACAACCAATCGGGATTTTTGATTCCGGCGTCGGAGGCCTTACCGTTGCTCATGCAATAAAACAGATACTGCCAGGTGAGAACCTCATTTATTTTGGTGATACCGCTCACCTTCCCTATGGAGATAAATCGGCAGATTCAATTAGGTATTATTCGCGAAGAATAACTGAATTTCTTCTTGAACATAATTCAAAAGTAGTCCTGGTAGCATGTAATTCCGCATCTGCATCAGCTTTTGATACTCTGCAGAAAGAGTTTAATGACAGAACAATAATCATTGACGTTATCGATCCGGTAGTGAAGTTCATCAGCACCAGGAACTTCAATAAAATAGGTGTCATCGGCACAAAGAGAACAATAAGTTCCGGAACATATGAGTCCAAGATAAAAGAAATATCTCCCTCAACAAATGTGGTGTCATTGGCAACACCTTTGCTGGTGCCTATGATAGAGGAAGGATTCATCTTTGATGATATCAGCAACGCCATTATCCGTACGTATCTGTCTGATAAGTCTTTATCCGGAATCCAGGCTTTAATACTTGGTTGTACTCATTACCCCATAATTAAGAATCAGATCAACAAAATATTTAATTTTAATGTTGAGGTTGTCGATTCGGCAAGAATCGTAGCGGGAATTCTTCGGGATGTCCTCGAGAAAAACAATATGCTCAACACTTCAGGTAAAGTAAAGGATCTGTTTTTTGTTTCAGATTATACTCCTTATTTTGAGAAGATTGCAAAGATGTTTTTTGAAGGTGAAATAAACCTTACGAAGGCAGATATCTGGAACTAGCCTTCTTTTAAACATGATCAAAGTCATACACAATTTTTATTAATATTGTGTTGATTCGAATTTTGTTATAGTAATTTTGTATTGCATAAATAACTGATTAAGTGTAATCAAACTTCATATTTAATACTACAGATATATCATGGATAAAAAGTCACAGGCTATTAAGAGAGAAGAGGTAGTGATCCGTTTTTCTGGTGATTCAGGTGATGGGATGCAGCTTACAGGGACCCTGTTTTCTGATACGGCCGCCTTATACGGCAATGACCTGTCAACATTTCCTGATTATCCGGCTGAGATCCGTGCACCCCAGGGAACAGTTGGAGGTGTCTCAGGTTTCCAGGTTCATCTGGGCCATTCAGAGATAAATACTCCAGGAGATTATGCTGATGTTCTTGTGGCAATGAATCCGGCTGCCGTTAAAGCAAATGCTGTATGGGTAAAACCTGGAGGAACAATAATATTTGATAAGGATAATTTCACTGATAAGAATATAGAAAAGGCAGGATATAAAAACGATCCTGTCAAAGAAGGAAAGCTTGAAACCTATAACATCATTGCTGCGCCCATTTCCTCTATGGTAAAAGAAGCATTAAAAGATTTCGGACTTGATCCGAAATCAGTCCTGAGAACTAAAAATATGTTTGCACTGGGAATGGTCTACTGGCTATTTGACAGGAAGCTTAAATATACCGAGCAATATTTTGATAAGAAGTTTCAGAAGAAGCCTGAAATAGCCGCAGCAAATAAAGTTGCTTTAAGAGCAGGTTATTATTATGCTGAAACAATCGAAGCGTTAAATCCTGTCATTATAATAGAACCAGCTCCGATCGCAAAGGGTACTTACAGGAATATCTGCGGTAATATTGCCACTGCATGGGGATTTATTGCCGCTGCAGAGAAAGCAGGATTGAAACTTTTCATTGGATCTTATCCTATTACTCCGGCAACAGGTATACTTGAGGAACTGGCGGCCCGCAAAGATCTTGACGTAAAATCCTTCCAGGCTGAGGATGAGATAGCCGGTATCTGTGCGGCCCTGGGGGCAAGCTTTGCTGGAAACCTGGCAATCACTTCCACTTCAGGACCGGGACTTGCCCTGAAATCTGAGGCTATCGGTCTGGCTGTAATGGCTGAACTGCCTGTGGTTATTGTTAATGTACAGAGAGGAGGTCCTTCAACAGGTCTCCCGACAAAAACAGAACAGGCTGATCTTATGCAGGCTCTTTACGGAAGGAATGGTGAATGTCCCGTTGTGGTTATTGCAGCCAGCACACCATCAAACTGTTTCAGGTATGCATATGAAGCAGCAAAAATTGCCCTGGAACATATGACCCCTGTCTTGCTCCTGACAGACGGATACCTGGCAAACGGAACGGAACCATGGAAAATTCAGAAAATAGCTGATTTACCGGAAATTACTCCTCCTTATGCGGATAAAAAAGAGGTTCCATTCCTGCCTTATAAACGTAGTTGCGAAACACTTGTCCGGTCCTGGGCGATACCTGGTACTCCAGGACTTGAACACAGGATAGGCGGACTTGAGAAAACAAACAAAGGAACAGTATCTTATATCCCGGAAAATCACGAGATGATGGTAAAACTGCGGGCAGATAAAGTAGCTAAAATAGCTGATAAGATTCCCGATCAGGAAGTATACGGTGAGTCATCAGGCGATTTGCTGGTTGTCGGCTGGGGAGGTTCCCGCGGATACCTGATGACAGCAGTCCGTGAATTGCAGAATGACGGTTATAAAGTCAGCCTTGCTAATTTCAGCTATATTAATCCATTACCCAAAAATGTCAGCGACATCTTTAGAAAATTTAAGAAGATTGTTGTTGCAGAATTGAACATGGGACAGTTCGCCGATTACCTCAGGATAAAATGCCAGGAGTTTAAATATGAACAAATCAATAAAATCCAGGGACTTCCATTCACTATCAAAGAGATAAAAGACAAATGCATTAAAATGCTGGAGGAAAAATAAAATGGCAGAAACGCAAACTTATAATTATACTCCGAAAGATTTTAAATCAGACCAGGAAGTAAGATGGTGCCCGGGCTGCGGTGATCATGCAGTACTGAATGCCGTTCAGAAAGCCTTATCGGAGCTTGGCATACCAAAAGAAAAAATTGTCTTTATATCAGGAATCGGTTGCTCTTCAAGGTTCCCGTATTATATGGATACATACGGTTTTCACGGGATACATGGCCGGGCATCGGCTATAGCCACCGGAGTTAAAACAGCCAATCCGGATCTCTTTGTATGGCAGATTACTGGCGACGGCGACGCTCTTGCCATTGGCGGAAATCATTTCATTCATACTATCCGCCGCAATGTTGATATTAACATTATACTATTTAACAATGAGATTTACGGCCTTACCAAGGGACAATATTCTCCGACCTCGGAAAGAGGCCTTGTTACAAAAACATCTCCGTTCGGAACAGTTGAAGAACCATTTTCAGTCGGTGAACTGGTAATTGGTGCAAAAGGTAAATTCTTTGCCCGTACAATTGATGCAAATGTTGCTCTTTCAACCCAGATCTATGCTGAAGCCTCAAAGCATAAGGGGACCTCTGTTATTGAAGTTCTCCAGAATTGTGTGATCTTTAACGATGGCATTCATGAAGTTGTCACCGGCAGGGAAGTAAGAGACGATAGGACCATAATCCTTAAACATGGGCAGCCGATGATATTCGGAAAAGACAACGATAAAGGGCTGGTACTTGACGGATTAAAGCTTAAAGTTGTAAAACTGGGAAAAAATGGCATCTCAGAAGAGAACCTTATTGTTCATGATGCTTTTGAATCAAACCCCGGGATACAGTATATGCTGGCAAATATGAAATATCCCGAATACCCTGTAGCCCTGGGAGTTATAAGATCTGTGCCGGGGCATACCTACGAAAATGATGTAGAGGAGCAGATCAGGGATGTTCAGAAAGTAGCAAAAATAAAATGTACGGATGATCTCCTTGCCAGCGGCTCCATCTGGAAAGTGGAATAATGTACATACAAGTAATTTTAATTCCAATAACCCCGGTGACATCCGGGGTTGTTGGGTATTTCGGCTTTCAACACCCCCGGTGTTGTAGTCACTTTAGCACTGTTAACCACAGATGTAACTGTGGCTATTGGAATTTGACACTTCCATCGTCTATATGCTTAAGTACCATTAATTTTACTAATTTTAACTCCTTATCTTCTCCGGTTACCAACCTATGGATGAAAACAACTATATCACCCCTGAGTACAAAAAGTTGCTTCATGACCAGCAGGAAAGATTGAAGGAGCTGGGATGCATCAACCAGACAACCTATATTCTCAAGGAGGGCAAGCCTATTGAAGAAACCCTTCAGCAGATTGTATTGCTTTTACCTGCAGCATGGCAATATCCGGAATATACTGCGGCAAGGATAAAATTCCGGAATAAGACATTTGAAACACCTGATTTCCAGGAGACTACCTGGAAAATGATTCAGGAATTCAATACCATTGATGATGAAAAGGGAACTATTGAAATCTATTATACCAGGGAATTCACAGTAGAGAAAGAAGGTCCTTTTTTAAAAGAAGAAAGGGATCTTATACGTAATATAGCCAGCCTGATTACCGGATATATTAACAGCTACAAAGCTCGTGATTTCATCAGGATGACACAACCCCCCAGAGAAGAAGATGAAGACCTGAAGAATGTTTCAAGCAGAAAGCTTCTGCAGAAGTTTCTTGAGCGCCATAATGCTGAACGGGATGTTTTTCATGACCTTCAGCCTTTCAAGGTCAAGGAGATACTTCTCGTCGCCAACCTCTATGATGCATACTCAATCGAAGGAGAGGGCAGGTTTGCTGACCATATACTTGGGGAATATTACCAGCTAAGCCTTACTTCTCTTCCAAGAGTTACAGGCGTATCGGGGGAGGAAGAAGCATTTAATAAATTGAAATCCAGGCATTATGATATGATTATCATCATGATAGGGATTCACAAGGAGAGCCCAATGATTCTCTGCAGAAAGATCAAGGATAAATACCCTTATATGCCGACATTTCTCCTGCTGAATAATCCTGAAGATGTTCCGTTTGTCAGGAAACAGAAAGCCTCCGGTATCCCGTTTGATAATTATTTTGTCTGGACCGGTGAATCGAAGGTATTCTTTGCCATGGTAAAGCTTCTTGAAGATAAGGTAAATGTGGAAAATGACACAAGGAAAGGCCTTATCAGGGTCATACTTATAGTAGAGGATTCTGCTGAATACTACTCAAGCTACCTCCCGATGCTTTATACTCTGGTTCTGGAACAGACCAGGAACCTGATCGAAGATGTTTCTACAGATGAGCTTTATAAAGTCCTGCGGCTCAGGGCAAGACCAAAAATACTTCTTGCTTCAAACTGGGAAGATGCAATAACAATATATAATAAGTATAAGGAAAGCCTCCTTTGTATAATTTCTGACATGCGTTTTCCCAGGAACGGAGTGATTAATGAGACAGCAGGTTTTGAGCTTATTCAGCAGATTAAAGATGATCTGCCTAATCTGCCGACAGTCCTTCAGTCAGCCAATGCTGAAAATGCCAGGTATGCCTATACCCTGAAATCCAATTTTATAAACAAGAATTCCGAAAGCCTTTTACAGGACCTGAAATCATTCATAAACTATTACCTCGGTTTCGGGCATTTTGTATACAGGGATGACAAAGGACGGCAAATTGCTGTTGCAAAGTCGATGAAAGAATTTGAGGCTTACCTTGAAACAATACCAGAGGATTCACTGGCATATCATGCCATGAAAAATCATTTTTCACTCTGGTTAATGGCCAGGGGAGAAGTTAAAATAGCAAAACTGATCAATCCCATAAAAGTTACTGATTTCCATAGTCTTAAGGAACTCAGGAAATTTCTGCTTGATATTATCCGGAAACGGAGGCGGGAAATGAATAAGGGACGTGTAGTAAATTTTGAGGAGTCTGTTGTTATTGATGAAACAAATGTTGTGAGCCTCTCAAGTGGCTCGCTGGGAGGTAAAGGAAGAGGACTGGCCTTTATTAACACACTGATTTACAGTTTTGAACTCGGCCGGCTTCTTCCTGGGATCAATATAAAAGCACCGGTCACCGCAATAATCGGAACCGACGAATTCGATATGTTCATGGAACGCAATCATCTGTGGAATAGTATAAAGGAAGAAAAAGCTTTTTCTGTTCTTCAAAGGCTTTTTCTTAAAGGAAACCTGAGCTACACCCTTGAGAAAAAGCTCAGGATACTCCTGAAGCAAACAGAAAAACCTCTTGCAGTCAGATCATCAAGCCTTTTTGAAGATTCGATGAACCAGCCATTTTCAGGTATTTTCGGAACATATCTTCTGCCAAATAACCACAGCGAATTCGATGTCAGGCTCAGTCAATTGTCCGATGCAATAAAACTTGTTTTTTGTTCTATTTATTCAAGAAGTGCACGCACCTATTTCGAGGCTATAAACTATAAGATTGAACAGGAGAAAATGGCTGTGGTGCTGCAGGAGGTGGTAGGGAACAGGTTCGAAGATGCTTTTTATCCGCATATCAGCGGAACGGCGCAATCATATAATTTCTATCCTGTTGCCCATATGACAGCCCAGGAGGGCTTTGCAGTCATGGCTGTAGGTCTGGGACATTATGTCGTTGAAGGGGAAAAAGCATTCAGATTCTCCCCGGTATACCCTTCGCTCGATATCCTGTCACAGAATGACCTTTATGAAAACTCGCAGCTACATTTCTACGCTGTTGATATGGCAAAAAAAGACCTGAACCTGCTTGAGGGTGAAAATGCCGGAC
>CAZLCF010000096.1:0-10205 GCA_964557905.1 uncultured Rikenellaceae bacterium
TTTCTCAGCCATTCCAGATTGCTGAACAATTTACAGGCATAAAAGGAGCTCTTGTGTCAATAGAAGATAATATCAAGGGATTCAATATGATCATGGATGGTAAAGTGGATCAGTATCCTGAAGCTGCTTTCATGCTTGTAGGAACCATTGAAGATGCGATTGAAAAAGGAGAAAAAATTCTTGCTCAATCCAAATAAACTATTTCCAGATGAAGATAGAGATCATCACTCCTGACAAAAAAGTATATGAAGGGGATATTAAATCAATAAGGGTCCCCGGCAAAAAAGGATCCTTTCAGGTACTCAAGGACCATGCCCCTATTATTTCTACTCTTGACAATGGTACCGTAATTATGGTAGATCAGGAAGACAATGAACACAGATACCGGATTGACGGGGGAGTGATTGAAGTAAAGATGAATAAGATCATTCTGCTTGCCGAATCGGTAAAATAAATAGTTATTCATGACTCCCGATGAATTCCGGAAACATGCCCATGAGCTGGTCGAATGGATGGCTGCTTACATGGAAAATGTTGAAAAATATCCAGTTAAATCAACTGTTAAACCGGGAGAAATATTCAGTAAAATTCCAAATACACCACCTTCAGAACCGGAATCTTTCAGCACTGTGATGAAAGATTTCGAAGAGATCATAATGCCTGGGATCACTCACTGGCAGAGCCCGAATTTTTTCGCCTACTTCCCTGCAAACACAAGCCCTCCTTCCATTCTGGCAGAAATGCTAATATCGACGCTGGCAACTCAGTGCATGATCTGGGAGACATCTCCTGCCGCTGCTGAACTCGAGGAAAAAATGATGATATGGCTCCGTGATCTGATTGGATTACCATCTGATTTTGAGGGAGTTATTCAGGACACAGCATCAACATCGACTCTTGCTGCAATTCTGACAGCAAGAGAAAAGATCAGCAGGTTTGCAGTTAATGATGAAGGATTTCAGAATGCGGGCACATTAAGGATTTATTGTTCGGGACAAACCCATTCTTCAGTGGAAAAAGCCGTCAAGATAGCGGGAATTGGAAGAAATAATCTTGTGAAGACAGCTGTGACAGAAGACTTTTCAATGAATCCGGAAAAGCTCCGGAATGCCATAGCTGAAGACAAAAAGAAAAATTTCAGACCCTGTTGTGTCATTGCCACGATCGGCACAACAGGGACTGCCTCAATTGACCCTTTACGTGCCATAGGAGAAATCTGCAAAGAAAATGGTATCTGGCTTCATGTTGATGCCGCAATGGGCGGTACGGCCCTTATTTTGCCCGAATTTCAATGGATGCTCGATGGGAAGGAATATATTGACAGCTTTGTCTTCAATCCTCATAAATGGATGTTTACCAATTTCGATTGCTCAGCCTTTTTCATCAGGGACACAGAATCGCTTATCAGGACATTCGAAATACTGCCGGAGTATCTTAAAACGAGAACCAGGGGACAGGTTAATGATTACAGGGATTGGGGTATTCCGCTTGGCCGGAGATTCAGAGCGCTGAAGCTCTGGAGCGTGATACGGTCATATGGGACGGATGGTTTGCGTCAGAAGATCAGGTACCATATCAGCCTTGCAAAGCGTCTTGCAGAAATGATATCAGCAGAACCTGATTTTGAATTTCTGGCTCCGGCTTCCCTTAATGTTATCTGCTTCAGATACCATCCTTCAGGAATGACTGAAGATAAGCTGAATGCAGCCAATGAAATGCTTAACCACATACTCAACGATTCCGGAAGGATATACCTGTCACATACAACCCTTAACGGGAAATATACTTTGCGGATGGTTACAGGGCAGACTAATGTTACTCTTGATCATGTCGAGAAAGCCTGGGATCTGATAAAGGAGAAGGCCCGGAGTATTTAAATCGGATCATCGCCGCGATTTCCCGATATTCATTCCATAAATATTGATGTTGAAAATAAACTCAAATGAAGGCCTGTCACTGGGGCTTTTCCAGGCAGCCTGCACTCCGGCTGATACAGGATAGGGGATCCTGAAAAGATAAAAATCAGAAACAAGTTCAATGCCAAAAGAACTGAACGATTCGGATCCTGCAGTAAAGTAGTCCAACACCTGCCTCCCATCCTCTAACTTCAGATAATAATTGTCCGTTCCTCTGGCATAATCATAAAATATCCCTGTGCGGATCCTTGTCATATAGAAAAACGAAGCAATATTAAAATCCGGATACGCTAACGGAGCAACATAATCCAGCGAGAAGAAATCGAGCTCTTTTGATAATATATCATCATAACTGCGGGGGTAATGGATCTTATTTGCAGTAATTGGATATTTCTGATTTTCTGTTTCATACCTGATCCTTATGCCATGGTTTTTAAAGAACCCCGGGAAATAAAAAGCAGTTTTCAGATTAATATCTGATCCACAAATCTGTCTGTCAAAGGGGGCATATTCATATGATGCATCAATGATCTGTCCAAACCTTGGATAAATATCGCGGTATGCTGACTTGTGATAGTTAGCAAAATAAAGCCGTCCGGTGAAATTGGTTTGTCCGTAATCATAATTGCCGGTTTCTTTTGCATATTTATAATCGTTCGAGTAATCAGCTGATAAAAAGGGATAAAAATATTGCGAAAATTTACCTGTGCTGAACGACCATGGTATATATACAGTATTGATGAACCTGAGTCCGGGTTTGATATTGGCAGGAGTCCAGCCAACATCTTCTCCCATCAGTTCAATAACCGGTTCATTGCCATAATCAAGACGTGATTCAATGACCGGATACCATCCTTCCCACGAAATCCGGGAATGAAACTTATGTCTTTTATCTGCAGAATATTCATACCCCACTGAAGTTATCAGGGTGCTAAGCTGGTTTTGTGACATAATAGTGATTCCCGGACGCACAGAAAAAGGATCAGATTGCACGGCTTCAATATCAGCATAAAATGGCATCCAGCTATGCAGGCTAAAGAGATGCTGCCATTTTCTGTAGGGCTCAGGGGTGTAATTAATTACCGGATTATCTTTCTTGTTTACCTGTTTTTTTTCAAACCTGTCGATGAGATATGATGCAGGCCTGGAGGGAGGTTCATTGATTTCAACCGCTTCGGAAAGGGATGTGATACAGAGATTATTTCCTGATGAACTGTAGTTGCTGAAAATGACTTTATTACCGGCAACATTCAAATCGGTTGCTCCGAATTTTGAACTGGTTAAATCCGATAATTTACCTTCACCGGTGAGGATATAAATATTATCGGTGCCCGAAGCAGAGCTTATATAAAAGAGTGAATCATTTCTCAGGAAGGATGCCTGCAGATCATCTATTCCTTCCTCTATAAGAGTTGTCCATGTCTTGTCATCAAGGGAAAAAGCCAGAATGCCTTCGCCTTCTTCTGTTAAAGAAATAACAGTAATCTTTTTTCCGTCGGCTGACCATTGGGGACGCTGAAGATAAGAATTACCGGGCGACGGAACACTCTGCAAAATATTTCCGTCATCAGGATTTATAAATACCAGGTTATTCCTGTTTTGTTCTGTGTTCTCCGATGCAGCGATCAGCTTCCCGTCAGGAGAAATTGATGCGGATAAATATCTTGATCTGTAGGTAAGCTGCCGGGTTATCTGGGAATTTATATCAAACAGTTTAATTACAGAATAATTCCTGTTTTCCCACCTGGGATCAGGATGTGATTCGACCCACACAATTTTCCCGCGGGTATAGGAGAGGATCCATGGATAAAAATTGCCGGGAATAAACAGTTTTTTTCCCGACTTTTCTGATGGCCTGATAAGCATGAATGATACAGGATTGACTAATGATGTTTTAACTGCAATAACCGAGTCATTCCCTGCATACACAGCAGAATAATAACCTTCATACCCTGATTTTTTAGACGGATTTATTGAATTGTAATCAATGGCTCCGCTCATTTCAATATCCTGTTTCCACAGACTCGTGAGAGTATCAAATGTCTGATAATACAGTTGTTTTTTTGTGAGGCCTGCATTTCTTTTCAGGCTTATATTGACAGGATTAAGGGTAAACGGCTGATTGCCGGTAAAATTGAGCACTTTATTCCAGATCAGGGGACCTTTATTTAATGAAGCCCATGTAACCATCTGGTAGCCAAACCGATAATAATCAGGTGTGAAATCCCTGTAAGATCCGTTTAACAGTTTGTCATATTTGTACAGTTTCCCTTTTTCGATAGCAATTGCCTTCAGGGAATTCTGGAATCCCGGACTTCTTCCCCTTCCTGACTGTGACAGCAATGTTTCAGCAAAAACGGCTTCTCCTTCCATGTACCACAGTGGCAGAAACGCAGCAATAACCCCCGGGAACTGTTGGCCGAGTAAAAAGGACATCACTTTTGAAAAACCCGAATTAAGGGATTCCATCTGAAGTACATGAGTGAGTTCGTGTAAAGTCAGCTGACTGGTATGATCAAGAGGAATTGTATTCTGGTCAGGAGTAGGATATATTTCCATACGTTTCGGTGCCCATGCTACATATGCGTTTGATTGTGTCGTATAGTTATGGATGATGACAGGGATTTTAAATTTTTTTTCAGGATATAAAGCAGATAAATCCGAATATGCCTTTTCAAGAGCTTTGGCAAATTCTATTCCTTCTGAACCATAATTCTGAGGATAAATGACATTAAATTTCCCGGTTTTTATCTGCATCCATTTAAGACCAGCAGGATCCTGCCCCGTATTATAATATTGAGCCGAGGTAGCCATGGAAACCAGCAAGAGTGCAGCGGGTAAGAATACTGATTTAAATCTGAAATCATATATCATGGCTCAAAAATAGCAAATTATGCGAGTTGCAGGCAGATGGTTATGGTAAGAAAAAAATAAGTACTTTCGCCATCTGATCTGTTATTGCAGGTTAAAAAACACACAGGATAAATGAAGAAATTCAGATTGATAAACAACATATCGGGATGGATTGTTTTTGTTATTGCTGCAATTACATATCTTCTGACAATTGAACCTACAGCAAGTCTCTGGGATTGCGGGGAATTCATTGCCTCAGCCTACAAACTGGAAATCGGTCATCCTCCCGGAAGCCAGGTTTTCATGGTACTGGCCAGGTTTTTCACCCTGTTTGCGGGAGGTGACGTCACAAAAGTTTCAGCAATGGTCAATGCCATGTCCGCAATTGCAAGCGCCTTCACCATTCTTTTTCTTTTCTGGACCATCACCCATCTTGCAAGAAAGATCCTTGTAAAGGACGAGAGCATGTTCAATCCTTCAAGAATCGCCGCAATAATGGCTGCAGGAATTACAGGCGCTCTCGCTTATACTTTTTCCGATTCATTCTGGTTCTCCGCAGTTGAAGGTGAAGTATATGCAACCTCTTCTCTCTTTACTGCAGCAGTATTCTGGGCTATTCTTAAATGGGAAGACGTGGCTGATGAAGAATATGCCGACAGGTGGATCATTCTGATCGCATTCCTGATGGGCCTTTCAATTGGTGTACATTTGCTTAACCTCCTTACTCTTCCTGCAATTGTTCTTGTATATTATTTCAGGAAGTTTGAATTTTCATGGAAGGGAGTAATTATTGCTGTATCATCCTCGGTAGCGATCCTTGCATTGCTGATGTGGGGAATAATGCCCGGAATAGTGACAATCTCATCAAAACTGGATCTTTTCTTTGTTAATACACTAAAACTACCTCCTGACAGCGGGATGGTTTTTCATATGATAATGCTGGCGGTTGTTTTTATCCTTGCCGTCAGGTTTTCAATGAATTCGGACAGCAGAATCAAAAACGGAGTTTTTTCCATCGCTGCGTTATTGTTAACCGGGGTATGGGTAGTTTCCGGAACGGCTTTTATTAATATTCTGATCTTGCTTGTGATATCAGGGTTTGCCTGGTATATTGCTGGAAGAAGCAGGGTTGTGCTGAATACCATGCTCACGGCAACAATGGTTATCCTGATCGGGTATTCAACTACAGCCATTATAGTGATAAGAGCATCAGCCAACACACCTCTGAATGAAAATAATCCGAACAATCCATTCAATCTTTTATATTACCTGAGCAGGGAACAATACGGAGAGAGACCGCTAATAAGGGGGGCTTATTACAATGCTCCGATCGTTGAGTATAAGGACGGAAAACCCGCATATGCCCTGGAAAACGGGGAATATATCATAACTCACCGTAATATTGAACGGGTATATGATGAAAGGTTCATTACTCTTTTCCCAAGGATGTGGAGCGATCAGTCAGAAGATCACGCAGAAGTTTACCGGGAATGGGGCGGTAACAGGGGTATCCCCTTGCAGGTCACGGATCAGTCGGGGAAAAGAACCACAATTAAAAAACCAAGGTACGGTGAGAATCTGAAATTCATGTTCACTTACCAGTTCGGGTACATGTACTTCAGGTATTTTATGTGGAATTTCTCGGGCAAGCAGAATGACACACAGGGAACCGGAGGTGCAATTAACGGGAACTGGATAACCGGAATCAAATTTCTTGATGAGCCCAGGACAGGAACTGTTGATCTTCCGGCAGGATTGAAAGAGGATACCTCAAGAAATAAATATTACCTCCTTCCATTTCTGCTCGGAATTGCAGGTTTGTTTTATCAACTTAACCGTGACAATAAGAACTGGTGGATCGTTCTGCTGCTTTTCGTAATGACCGGTATTGCCATTGTATTCTGGCTCAACCAGTATCCAAATCAACCAAGGGAACGCGATTATGCATATGCGGGTTCTTTCTATTTCTATGCAGTCTGGATAGGACTTGGGATGCTTGCATTATTTGAAGGCCTGGCGAAACTCGCCGGTGAAAAGATTGCTGCACCTGTTGCAGGTCTGTTATGCTTTGTTGCAGTTCCGGCCTTAATGGCCTCCGAAAACTGGGACGATCACGACAGATCACACCGATACCTGGCCCGGGATGTTGCATTTAACTACCTCAATTCCTGTGCTCCGGATGCCATACTTTTTACCAACGGGGATAATGATACTTTCCCTTTATGGTATGCCCAGGAAGTTGAAGGTTCAAGGACTGATGTACGTGTCTGCAACCTGATGCTTTTGAATACCGACTGGTATATAGAACAGATGAAGCATAAGACCTATGAATCTGATCCACTGCCGGTTACGCTTCCGATTAAGAAATACTATGATGGTATCAATAACCAGGTCTTCATTATTGAAAAAACCAAGGATCCGGTTGATATTTCGACGATTATCGATTGGGTGAACAGTGAAAACAAGGCAACAAAGGTTCAGATTTCCCTAACGGAAATACTTGATATAATACCAACACGTACAATCCGCATTCCCGTTGATGTAAAGAAAGTACTGGAATCAGGGACTGTAAAACCGGAAGATTCAGCTAAGATCGTGCCTTATATCGATATTAAGCTTAAAGGAAATTCAATCTTGAAAAGCCAGCTGATTGTTCTTGATATACTTGCTCACAACAACTGGGAACGGCCGGTTTACTACGTTACGGGATATCATAATGATGCCCTGGGACTTGAAGAATATTTTCAGATTGAGGGCCTTGTTTACCGCCTTGTACCGATCAGGACAGCAAACAACAGCTGGCTCGATTACGGACGTATTGATACAGGTATCCTTTATGAAAACATGATGAACAAATTCGTATGGGGAGGGGCAAATGATGAAAGAGCGAATATTGATTATCACCATAGGCGGACACTCATAGTAATCAGGGCACGACTGAACTATGCAAGGCTGGCAAAAGCTCTTGCGAATGAGGGTAAAAATGAAAAGGCGCTCAATGTACTTGATTATTGCATGAAATCCCTTCCTCTTGATAAAGTTCCCTATGATCCCTATATGCCTGATATCATAGAAGCTTATTTTGACGCCGGAGCTACAGATAAAGCCGTTGAAATGACCATGGATCTGTGCGATTATTATTATGATCAGCTTGATTACTACCTTAAGCAGACACCCTACATAATCAGCTCGGCTGAATATGAGATACAATCTGCCATTCAATATACATATAGAACAGCCAATGCCTGCGAAGCCAATGGGAAAAAGGAACTGGCAGATCAGATAAACAGCAAGGTCGAAGATTATTATAGCCGCTATTTAAAGATGCAGAATCCGGCTTCAAGATAATAAAAGGATCAGCTGACAAAAGATGGAGACACTTCGTGCTTGAGATATTTTTCGATCAGGAAAAAGATTTTTTCAGGATAGATCGGTTTAAGCACATATTCATTACAACCTGCAAGATAAGCTTCTGTTTTGGACTGTTCTGAAGAATACGCCGTTAGCATAAGGACTGGTACGTTCTTCCTTTCTTTCCGGAAAATCCTCAGGCATTCTATTCCATTGATAAGGGGAATAAGAAAGTCCATAAAGACCAGATCAATCTTCCCGCTTTCCTGGTTTATGTAATCAACGAATTCCTTTCCGTTATGGAATATTTTTATATCTGCACCCGAACTTTTCAGAAGAGTTTCATAGTACCTGATTGACGGCTGGTCATCTTCGACAATAATTATTTTCTTATCTGCAAGTTGTAAGTCGTTGAAATTCAGGGCCATGTGTTGGGTTTAAAAAACTTTGGTAAATTTACGATAAGAAAACGAGGTAAAAACCGGACAGAAGCTCAGTTATTAACAATTTTTCAACAAGTTATTAAATGTATGACACCCCGGGTATTTGGTATAATGAAGAAAAATGTGCAATTTCGTAATAGTAAACACTCAACAATTATGATTAAGACGACCGTTTTTTTTAGAGCAGCAATTCTTTCTCTGAGCCTGATTTTATCAGCAAATGTGACCTGTGGACAGGGAGGATTTGACAATCCGACAAGGGCTTTATTAATTTTTGACCTCTCAAAATATATTGATTATGGACCTGGTTTCGCCGATTCATCGAATTTTAAGATAGGCGTCATGCTGGGTGATTATGATCTTATCTACGAACTGGGAAACCTGGCAAAGACCAGGACAATGATCCAGGACAAACCGGTTGTGATAGTTGGATTCAAAAACATTGAGAGCATAACACATACCCAGGTTCTGTACCTCAACAAGACCGCAGAGTTTAACATCGAAAAAGTCAAATCAAAAATTGCCGGGCACCAGACTATGCTGATCTCCGAAGGATATGAATTCCGGGAGTCAATGATGAATTTTATTGTCGTAAACGGGAAACCGCGTTATGATATAAATGAAGAACTGGTAAAGAGTGCAGGAATGAGCATCCCACAGGAAGTATTGTTCATGGCTGTAAAAACAAAGGAAGACTGGCAGAACCTTTTTGATATTGCAGCCAAGGAAATTGAAGTGCAGAAGGAAACAATCAGGCAACAGGTGGAAACGATTGATATTCAGAAGGAGGAAATATTAAAACAGAAGGCTCTTCTCGATAGTCTTGATAAAGAGATCACTGAGAAAGAAAAAACGCTAAACGAGAAACAGAAAATCCTCGACAACCAGTTCAGGCAGATCAGCAGGCAGCAAGGTGAAATATCCTCACAGAAACATACTATTCTGATACAGCAGCAGGAAGTCCAGGTTCAGAAAGATACCCTTTCAAACCAGAAGGCGAAAATAGCTCTTCAGATAGCGATGATTGATGACCAGCTTAATAAGATCGGTGAACAGGAGGACAGGATAAAAGTACAGCTGGCTACTCTTGAAAAACAAAAGCTGATCCTCTATTTTGTCCTTTTTGCCCTGCTCCTTGTCAGTATTCTCGGGTATTATATATACCGGGGATATAAGATCAAGAAGGAAGCCAACATAAGGCTGGAGGAAAAGAACAGGACCATATCGCTTCAAAAAGATGAGATTGAACAGCAAAGGGATCTTGCAGCAGCGCAGAGAGACCAGATAGCCTACCAGAAGAAGCATATCACCGACAGTATAATGTATGCCAAAAGGATTCAAACAGCGCTTATTCCCTCGCTGGAACTGTTCAGTGACAAGCTTGAGCACTTTGTTCTTTATAAACCATTGGCGATCGTAAGCGGTGATTTTTATTGGGTCAGCTCGATTGAAAACAAGCAGATCATCATTTGCGCCGACTGTACCGGTCATGGTGTTCCGGGGGCATTCATGAGCATGCTGGGTGTTACCATGCTCAACGAAATAGTCAATAACAAGCATATTATAATGCCCGACCAGATCATTGAAAACCTGCGGCAGGGAGTGATAAAATCATTTAACCAGGTTGTCGATGAGGATACTA
>CAZLCF010000097.1:0-7941 GCA_964557905.1 uncultured Rikenellaceae bacterium
AAGGTCGATATTGCTTTTATGGTCAGCACCTACCATCATCTTGAGAAACCAATTGAAATGAGGAGGAACACAATACCATGCCTGAAAAAAGATGGCATCCTCGTAATTGTTGAACGCGATCCGGTCAAGACAGGTCAGACAGGAAGTGAAAGCACTTCAAGGGAAAAGCTTACCAGGGAGGCAAATGAGGCAGGATTTCAGTTGATACACGTTAACTCCGAACTCCTGGAAAGAGATAACATTTATTTTCTTAAAGTAAGATAGGGTTTTATTGATCTGCAGGGTCTTATAAATACCGACCAACAAAATCCTCCGGATGAAACTGTCAGTTTTATCCTGTTCTATTTCTGCATTTCCTGATTTCAGGAATATCAGATTATTTATTAAAAAATACACTGAATTATTCATATTATCGATTATCGTTTTTGCACTTTCACAGACTGGCTGCAAAAAGGAAGATAATTACCCGGAAGTTTATAAATATGAGACTCCTGATCAACTTGATGACAGTTGGATAACAGAATCATTAAGTGGTGCAGGAATAGATGAGCAAATCCTGTATAACCTGATGAACAGGATTTATGCTACATCGGAACATAATATTCATAGCATACTGTTAATAAAAGACAGCAAACTCGTTTTCGAGGAATACTTCAGCGGAGAGAAATTCAAACTAGGGAAATATACCAGCGAATACGGATTCGACAGGGATGACCTTCATACCCTGTGCTCTGCAACTAAAAGTTACGCTTCAGCTCTTCTGGGTATTGCAATTGATAAAGGGTACATAAAATCCATTGACGAGAAAGTATTCGACTTCTTCCCTGAAAATTCTGATTTAGTACTTCTCACTCCGGGCAAAGGGAATCTGACAATCAGACATTTGCTCACGATGACATCCGGCTTGCAATGGGATGATGAATCAACCTCATACTATGATCCGGCCAATGATATGTACCAGCTTTTCACCAGGAGTGATCCCATGAGATTCATACTTTCTAAAGACCTTGATAAAGCACCCGGAACATTTTTTGAATATGCAAACTGCAATACAAACTTACTGGGTGAAATTGTTCACCGGGTGACAAAGATAAGGCTCGATCTGTTTTGCGACTCATTGTTGTTTTCAAAACTTGGTATTAAAGTATATGAGTAGCAAAAGATCAAACCTGAAATAATTTTTACATCGGGAGATCTTATGCTCCGGCCAAGAGATATGGCAAAATTCGGACAGCTATTTCTTAACAAAGGTGCCTGGGATGGTGAGCAGGTGATCTCTGAAGAATGGTGCACACTGTCAACATCCAAACATATTGATCCAAATGATTATTCAGACAATTTTAACTGGTCAGACGGATATGGCTTTCAATGGTGGCAAAAAGATTATACCAGCAGCAAGAAAGTATATCATTCTTATTTTGCCTCCGGATGGGGAGGCCAGCTGATAATAGTAATCCCTGAGCTTGAAACAGTTATAGTTTTTACAGGAGGCAATTATTACACGAATGAAAAAATATCCTGTTATACTATTGTTGAAGATTATATAATACCTGCTTTACAGGATTAAATAAATTATTGATTAAAAGTAAAGTATATGAATAAGCTTAAGAATCTCATATTGTTTCAGTCAATTCTGCTGATAATTACCATCTTTTCCTCGTGCCGGAAGCAAGAAGAGAACAACAGGTTCCCTCTGGCTGATCAATATAATATTGATGGTGAACAGCTTACTGTGGCTTTTGATGATATGAAAACGGTTGAGGGAGCTCTCAGTCTCATTGTATGCCGTGAAGGAACTACTGTGGCAGAAGAATATTACTATTATAACAATTATGGACCTGACAGTATAAAAAACATAATGTCAGTAACAAAAACCTTTACAGGTGTACTAGTCGGATTGGCAATCGAAAAAGGATACATTGAAAGCGTTAATGATCCTATAAGTAAATATCTTACAGGCATAGTAACGTTCCCTGATGATATTAAACCTAATATTACCATAGACCAGCTTCTTAAAATGTCATTCGGGCATTCCTGGAACGGCACTTCAAATTCCAGCCTTTTTGAGGAGTGTTTCTTTGACTCGGAGGATAATTTGCAGTATATTATTGATCTTCCTCTTGTAAGCACGCCAGGAACAGTTTTTAATTACAGTGACGGCGCTTCACATCTGCTATCGGTCAGCATTACTGAAGCAACTGGTATAAATACACACGATTTTGCCAAAACAAATCTCTTTGATCCTCTCGGTATAAAAAATTTCTCATGGGCGACAGATGACAGGGGTTACCCTATTGGTGCGGCCTATTTACGAATTACGCCTGCTGATATGGTGAAATTCGGGAACCTGATCCTCAACAAAGGCAAGTATAACGGGAATCAGATAGTATCTGAAAACTGGATCGACACAATGACCACCACTAAGATATCCACAAATAACGACGTTCTTTACGGTCCTGAATACGGTTACCAGATATGGCTGGGAAATGCATCAGGACATCGTTATTATATGGCAATGGGCTGGGGAGGACAGTTTATTTTTATAGTTCCTGACCAGGATCTTGTTGTTACTGCCACCTGCTGGACCAGCGATATCACTTATCAGCAGGCCGGAGAACACTGGACAAGCATTATAAGGATCATAGTTGAAAAGATATTCCCGGCAGTAAATTGACAGGCTACAGGCGTCGGGCGTCAGGCTACAGGGAAATTAATTGAACCAATTCTCTGAGAAATTAACAAGATAAACCCTGTCGGTAGATCTTGTAAGTGCTGTATAGAACCATCTCAGGTAATCGATTGTGATCTCGTTGCGGTTGAACATTCCCTGGTCGATAAAGACCCTCTCCCACTGTCCTCCCTGTGCCTTGTGGCAGGTGACAGCATAGGCAAACTTTATCTGTAACGCATTGAACCATGGATCGTTCCTTACTGCTTCATACTGTTTGCGCCTTGTCCTGATATGAAGGTAATCTGTAAGTACATTCTGGAACAGTTCCCTGTTTTTTTCTGCCGGCAAAGCAGGAGTATCAAGATGGAGGACATCCATCATCACTTTTGATTCTAATTCAAAGTTGTAATCGGGGAAATAAAGTGTCATTTCTGCGAACCTGAACCCGTAACGCTCCTCATGCTTCCTGATCTTTTTTATTTCTGCAATATCTCCGTTTGCAATAAATCCCGGTCCCTCCTCGTCATCCTCCACCAGGAAATAATTGTTTTTCACCACCATCACCATATCACCTGGACTTATCTCCTCTTCCCTGAAGAAGATCCTGTTGCGAATCCCCTGGTTATACCGGTTAGCCTGCTTGTTTGAATTGACAACTATTATTGTTCCTCCCAGTCCGCAGGTCCCGTATGATGTTGAAAGCTCATCAATAAGCTCCTCCCCGCTCAACCTGATTACATCACTGAAATTCGTGCAATCCATTGACGGATGAACAAGATCATTTTCAGATATCTGCAACCTTACACGTGTGGCATTCATCAGGACGCCGGATGTCTCACTCTGCCGCACTACCTGTTTCAATTCTGTACTCCTTAATCCGAATCCGTACTCTTCAAGTGCTTTCAGGTCAAGTGCGGGACTAAGTATTGATCCGACCGGAGGCAGCTGGGCTGAATCACCTACAAGAATCAGCTTGCAGTCAGTCCCGGAATAAACATATTCAATCAGGTCATCAAGAAGCTTCCCGCTACCAAAGAGGGAGGTATCTGAAGAGATGTTTGATATCATGGATGCCTCATCCACAATAAAATAAGTATCCCTGTGCAGATTCCTATCGAGAACAAAGCTGCCCATGCCGTCCTTCGACGATTTCTGACGGTAGATCTTCTTGTGGATTGTAAAAGCCTGTTTTCCGGAGTAAGATCCAAGCACCTTGGTTGCTCTTCCCGTGGGAGCCAAAAGGACAGAGCGCATCCTCAGCAAATCAAGTGTTCTTACAATTGAGCTTATGACGCTGGTCTTTCCTGTACCTGCATAGCCTGTAAGAAGGAAAATGACATCGTTGTTATTTTCTGTTATATATAATGCTATTTTCTTAAGGGCATCCGACTGATCATCAGTGGGAATATTTCCCAGGTTTTTACAAAGATTGTTATAGATAATCGTATCCCTCATCCCATGTGTCCTTGGTAATTTGCTTAAGGTCTCTTTGTGGTTTTGCCTGGCACTAAGGTACACAAAGTAGGTTGCTACCAGATGTGAGTTTACAACATATTGTTATATTTGTTTACAAATTTAGTTGGTCAGATGCCTTTTCTGGAGCTGTTTGATGAGACGCTTGATATAAACTCAACTGAGAACTATGAGTTGTCGGTACAAATGAGCCGTGATGGATTTGCTTTCACCCTCCTCGATACTCTCAGAAATAAATTTGTCCTGCTTCGTTCGCATGATCCTGATGATAATAAATACCTGGCGCCTGACAGGATTGATGAGATCATCAACAAGGATGACTTCCTGACGAAGCATTATAAAAAGGTGAATATTGTCATTCCATCACCCAGATTCACCCTTATCCCTGCACCTCTTTACGATCCCGGGAAGAAAGAAGAGTATTTTGTCTTCAATCACATTAAGGAAGAAAGTGACCAGATCCTTGTCAATAAGATCGCTGATCCGGATGCCTATGTTATTTTTTCTGTAACAAAGCCCTTTACTGATATTTCGTCCCGTTTTTATCCGGCAGTCCACCCTTTGCATCACACCAAACCGTTGATGAATCAGCTTTCCCGCAACAGCAGAAGCATTGACGGCTTTTATGTACATGTCCATGTTGAAAGAGAGTTTTTCAATCTGTTCGTGTTCGATCATAGTACATTAAAATTCAGCAATACTTTTAATTACAGGAACATCTCCGACATTCTTTATTTTACTCTAAATGTCTTTAAAAACATGGAGATCAGTCATGATGAAACGGTTCATTTCAGCGGAATGACAGAGAAATATGATGACCTATATTCAAATTTCGCCCTGTATATCAGGGATCTGAAGTTCACCGGACCATCAGGTAATTTTACATTCAGCTACGTATTCAACGATATAGAGCTTCACAGGTTCATTAATCTTTTCACAGCAGCCAGTTGCGAATAATCGGGGGAAAATACAGGGGAAGAAGGATTGTTCCGCCTTCCGGTTTTAAAGCCCGGCCGACTACCGATTTTGCCCGTGAAAGCCTGTTCAATATCCTTAATAACCGTATTGATTTTGAAACCGTTAGTGTACTGGATCTCTTTGCCGGAACAGGAAGCATAAGTTATGAATTTGCATCGCGTGGAGCACTGGAAGTGCATCTTATTGAGAAGGATCTGAAACATATTTCAGGTATAAGACGTATAATAAAGGATGTAGGGTTCAATAATATCAAGCCTGTTCACATTGATGTAAGGGCATATTTGAAAACCTGCTCCGTAAAATATGACATTGTTTTTGCAGATCCGCCCTATGATCTTTCATGGCTGGAGGAGATCCCTGATCTTGTAACAGGATCGGGAGTAATGAAGGAGGAAGGTTTCTTTATACTTGAACATCCCAGGAATATGAGCTTCAGCGCCCATAAATTATTTTTTGAGCATCGTAATTACGGGGGAGTGAATTTCAGCTTCTTCAGACCGATTTAGCATCACTCATACATATCATTTATATCTGCCTGTGATAATCCGAGCATAAGGTCGCTTATCTTCATAACCACTTCCCTGAAGTACTTTTCACCTTTTTCAGGATTTGCTTTTGACGGATCTCCGATACCGGTATCGGATGTCACTTTTGACCATTTGCGTTCCGACCATGCCCATTTCTCATTCAAAGCTTTTATTCTGAATTTTTTTGCCGATCCCTTACCTGCCTCCTTCAACGGAAGAACCAGTTCCGGGGCAAGGTATTGCATAAGGCTTGTCTCCATCTCATCGGCATGCCCGCCTTCGTTCTCGAAGAAATCCGAATTTTCCACTGACTGGTACCAGTTGCAGCTACAAACGAACATTTTTGGGTAGATAACCCCCAGTTCCCTGATCATCTGCTTGAAATCATTGCCGCCATGACCGTTAAGGATAAGGAACTTATAAATACCATGCCTGTACAGAACATCGGTTACATCTTTCAGAATGGCAAACTGAGTGCTGGGATTCATATTTATGTCGACTTTTATGTCCAGCTGGCCTGTATTTACTCCGAACGGTATTATCGGCAGTACAATTAATTTTGCTCCCCTTTCCCATGCCTTGTTGGCGGCTTCAGCAGCTATCCTTTCCGTCTCAATATTATCCGTGCTGAACGGCAGATGCAGGTTATGAGCCTCCATTGCTCCCCACGGAAGAACAACCAGCTCTATCGAAACGTCCTTTAAAGCTTTCCAGTTTGTTTCAGCTAAAATGTACGGTTTCATATATGTCCTTTTAATGTCTCAGAAAACTTATATTAATCGGTTTTCTGTCGGTCAAATATAATAACTAATAATGACCGCCAGCTAAAATGATGTTCGAAAACCACTTATGACAAAGAAAATCAGAATCAAAGCACAGCAGCCAGGTTGAGGGGATTTCTCGCTGCCGCCCGGAATGAATCCCGCATGGCGGGATGAATTAGAAATCTCCGGAAATGACTTACCTTACAGTTTCTTATGAAAAAAATTTGTTTTGTTTACCAGTGTTTAATAATTTTATGGTCTGATAAGCTCAAATGAATAAATCTAATTCTTATGAAGAAGAACCTTTTCATAATTGAGTTAATAAAAAGTCCTCCGTTCCTGATATTTATTATCCTGGCCCTGCTTATAACCGTTGGAGTGCTTTTAGCCAACCGGAGGGAGAAGGTGGTGAAGATGAAGGAGGATATCCTTTATATTTCGCCAAAACCGAAGTAATAAAATAAAACCTTTCCGCATTATTTAAGCCTGATCAGTACAACCCTGTGCCGGTCAAGACTTCCAAGATCCGACTACAATGCCGTGATTATTATTTCCTTGTTAACACAGTTAAAGAGACCGACGGCCTGTTATGGGGCTTTTCATTATGCTATGAATTTAATAAATTGCATTAAAAACTGATGCCAAAATTAAAAGATAATGAAATTAATATTTTATTTATTAACGTTATTATTAATGTCTTTTACAGCTTACAGCCAGACAGACAATAATAAAGCTGCGGAATACTTTTATAATGGTATGGATAAGGTATTTAAGAAAAATTATTCAGGAGCTATTCTGGACTTTTCTGAGGCTATAAAGTATGATCCCGGTTTCATCCAGGCTTATGAGAACAGAGGAGTGGCGAAGTACTATCTTCAGGACATCAGGGGAGCAATTGAAGACTATACTAAAGCCCTGAAAATCAATCCGGACGATTACAGAACTTGTGCCAGAAGAGGATGGGCCAGACTCAGCATACAAGATTTCAAGGGAGCAATTGCTGATTTTACCTTAGCAATAGAAAGCACTGCCGATAACGCTCAGTATTATAATAACAGAGGTGAGGCAAAATATCAGTTCCGGGACTACGAAGGAGCGATTGTTGATTTTAATACAGTAATCAATTCCTGGTACAGCGGAAAAGAACAAAAAAGCAAAGCGTTTTTCTGGCGGGGACTGGTCAAAATTGACCTTGGACAGAAAGAGAGCGGCTGTATTGATTTGAATAAAGCAGGAAAACTGGGTTATATAAGAGCTTACGAAGCCATTAAAGGATATTGCGAGTAAAAAGCTGGCTTGTGTTCTTTATAATGACTCAATTTAAGCAAAGAAGACTGGATTGTTTGTTCCGCTTAATGCGGGACTCGCGGACCCTTTCATCCTGAGGGGAGCGACCGTTAAGAAATTGCCCTGTGGGCAATTTTAGGGAGCTGCCAGACTGCAGGGGTGGAGATGCTGCGTACTCAGCAAGGGAGACGGGATTGCTCGTCCCGCTTACGCGGGACTCGCGGACCCTTTCATCCTGAGG
>CAZLCF010000097.1:8041-10198 GCA_964557905.1 uncultured Rikenellaceae bacterium
AGACGGGATTGCTCGTCCCGCTTACGCGGGACTCGCGGACCCTTTCATCCTGAGGTTACCTGAGCAAGAAAAACAAAAATGATGCTGAAGCATTATTTAACGTATTTTAATTAGTCAGTTTATGACAGCAAGCTGTCAACGCTGCCTAATTAAAATACAAAACCGGTTCTCGCGAACCGGTTTTTGTTTTTCTTGCGGTGTGGACGGGACTCGAACCCGCGACCCTCGGCGTGACAGGCCGATATTCTAACCAGCTGAACTACCACACCATCATTTATTGCGAGGCAAAATTAATTAAATTTTCTTTATCTAAAATAATTGAAATAAAAATTACATGCCGGATCACGGCTTACTCATGCTTCTCCTTGCTTTTAATATAGTCTAAAACAATAGCTTTCAGGATATTGGCGAACTTAATATCAGGAATCTAAAGAGCGTCGCTTACCCAGATTATTGCACGGAGAAAATATAACTGGCTGAATGAAATTGTCCGGAAGGAGCCGGAAAAATCCGATACGGTTCTCTTTGGCATTGAGCATGAAATAAAATTCCGCGGTAAGATTTACGAGATTACCGGGAATAAAAGTCTTATTCAATTCCAGACTCTTCTCCCTCTCATATGGGAACACAAGCGGGTTTCTCACCAATCTGATGGTTAATTCTTTGACCTTGCCGGTCCAATAATATTTTTTTTGTGTAATTTTATATATCCGGGGATTATGAAAGTCGGGCAAAAGCACCATATCGATTTGTTATTCAATGTATTGATTGATATTTGCTTTTGGGACTGACGGGGTGGGAACATGGGCGGGATTTAGCGTTTTGCGTTCAGCGTTCAAGGTTCCGGGTTTAAGGTGCAAGGTGCAGGAAGTATCAGACGGAATTTAAAGTGCTATTTAAATATATTATTAACAATTAACTCGCTGCATTATGAAAACGAAAGTTACATTGAAAAGAATTCTCCATCATGATCAATGGAGATATGGGATTTATTTCGATTATGATAATGAAATCAATGCCAGGGTAAGGTCAATATCTGGTGCAACCTTCAGTAATACGGATAAATGCTGGCATGTTCCGTCTGACGAAATGACATTGAAGAAGATATTTTCGTTATTAAGGGATATTGCTGATATTGATATCTCTCAGATCTCATGGAAAGGGAAGGATAAAGAAGAATCACATCATCAGGATATGAAGGATGAAACAATCATCACCTCCCCTTCTGCAGGATCATCCTGTAAAAAGGATTCACGGGAGACTTCTTATCCCCGGACGATAAAGACAGTTTTAGATGATAAATCGGAGACCTCATCCATTCAGACTGTAGAAGGTAGACGGTTGTATGGCCCGGTGGAATTCAGGATTAGTGAAAAGGAAGGATTGCTGGTGATCAGGTTTCTCGGTATGTATGATCAGGATTGGATCAGTGAGATGAGGAGTTATGGCAAACTCGATTATGACAGGAGGCGCAAGGAGTGGCTTCTTCCATGGTCGAAGCTGACTTGTGATTCATTGGCTGATTATTTTGCAGGCAAGGGAGTGTCAGTAAATGTAACAAAACAGATTGTTCATGAAGAACTTAAAGCTGAAAGGAAAGTTACGGGTGATGAGATACGCTCGAAGATTCTCGGCAGGCAGGCTCTTGACGGGCTTGATCTGATGGTATGGTTTCTTGATGAGAATCGTTACAGTCCCCGCACCAGGGAGTCATATGTTGCGATGCTTGAGTTCTTTTTCAGGTATTTCAGCCCGAAGGATCCGATTGAGATAACTGAAGAAGAAATTTCGCGTTTCATTTACGATTTTATAATCAGGTTAGGTTATTCCGCTGCGTATCAGAATCAGATGGTTTCGGCGATAAAGACATATTATACGATTACCGGGAAGGGCAAAGTGGATCCCGAGTTTTTTGAGCGACCCCGCAGGAGCAGGGCACTTCCCAAGGTTTTTTCGAAGGAAGAGGTCACCAGGATTCTGAATTCGACAGGTAACATGAAGCACAAGATGTTACTATGGATGATTTATTCATGCGGATTACGCAGGTCTGAGGCTACCAATCTTAAGCTTTCTGATCTTGATCGTGAGAGGGGCATTCTGCATGTTAGAGAGGGCAAAGGGCGTGTTGACAGGTTTGTACCGGTACCTTTGAAGGTA
>CAZLCF010000098.1:0-10131 GCA_964557905.1 uncultured Rikenellaceae bacterium
TTACATTCTAATTTGATTTATCAAAATTTAATGATGATAATTATGAAACCTAAAAAAATTATTACGATGAAAAAATATTTAAATCTGATAAGTAAGAAATTCTTATTATATGCAGGAATTCTCCTATTGATTTTCCCTTCCTGCAGCGAAGATGTACTCGATGAAGTCCCTCTCGATTTCCTTGCCCCCGAAAATGCCTACCAGACTCTCCCGGGTATTAGGCAGGGAATTGCGGGACTGCATTTTTCAGTGCGCCAAAGGTGGTTTTACGGAACCGATCAGGATGCCGGAGCCATAATGAAAGGTTTGGGCACTGATATTGCCTACCATGGTGAGGACCCGAACAGCACCAGGTTCATGTGCAATTATGTGAATTATGTCACCTCTTCCAGTACTTATCTCAGATATTTCTGGACATGGAATTATGAGCTGATTCAAAGAGCCAATGTTCTGATCGAGGGTATCAACGCAGCCGATCCTGCCATATGGACAAGTGAAGCCCAAAAGAATGCGTATCTTGCTGAAGCGATGTTTTTCAGGGCATTTGCATACCGCATCCTTGTTTCATCCTACGGCGATGTGCCCCTTGTAACTGAAGTGATCAAGTCTGCAAAAACAGATTTTGTAAGAACACCAAAAGCTCAGGTCTATGCTCAGATGGAACAGGACCTGTTGTTTGGCACAACCAACCTTCCGGCTCCGGGATCGGAAGAGGCTGCGGGCAGGATAACCCAGGGAGCTGCCTGGCATATGCTGAGTGAGTGTTATCTTACCCAGGGCAAATTTCAGGACGCTGTTGATGCAGCTTCAGAAGTTATTGAAGGTTACAACTATGCCCTTATGACCAGCCGGTTTGGAGACAGACAGAATGTTGTTTTCGGAGCCGGAGATCCATATTATGATCTTTTTGCTTTCGGAAATCAGACCCTTGGTATAAACACAGAAGCAATCTGGGTAATCCAGGTGGAACCGCCTCCAACTATCGGTGGAGGATCAGTTGAAGGTAACAGAACATTCGGACCTGCTTATTTCAGACTCGGAAATACTCCCGATGGAAAACCTGCATTCAGAGGTGTACTTGTAGCCGGAAAGTATACGGGGTACTCTGATACATTGGGCCGTCCTGTGTCATGGGTGCATCCTACCAATTATGCTGCCTATGATATCTGGAGAAGCGACTGGAATAATGATATCCGAAATGCAAAGTACAATATCAAGAGGGATTTTTATTACGACAATCCGGCTTCGACTTTTAATAAGAAGAAAATTAACTTAAAAGTTGATTATGCTGCGCAATACGCTGCCGGCACAAGGGATGCCATGAGAGATTCTACCCAGTATATTTATCCTTACTGGATGAAGTTCGCAGATCCATGTCACTACTTTACTGATCCTGCAAGATCTGGCGGAGGAAACGATCACAAAGACCGTTATGCGATACGTCTGGCTGAAACTCTCCTGTTGCGCGCTGAGGCTTATGTCGGACTGAATCAGCCTGACCTGGCCGCAGCTGACATCAACGTTATCAGGAACAGGGCAAATGCAACCCCAGTTGATCCGGCCGATGTTGATCTGGATTATATTCTGGATGAACGTGCCAGGGAGCTATACGGTGAGGAATGGAGGCATATCACTCTGCGCAGAATGGGCAAACTTTATGACAGAGTGAAGAACCTTAATAACAATCCAAAGAATCCGGGATTGAATATTCAGCCATATCATATACTATGGCCGATTCCGCAAACACAGATCGATCTGAATATTGATGCTGATTTCCCGCAGAATCCTGGTTATCCGACCGGGACTAAATGACAGGATATCAGAAGTCAATCATCAGGATCAATTTAAATACTTGCGAAATCAGTGGACATTCCATATGTCCACTGATTTTTTTCTTAAAAATTATGATTTCCTTATCGTTATATAAGGAACTATATGCCATTCCGTCCTACAATGCAATACTTACGTACACTTTTTGGTCTTCCATCAACACAATCCTGGTATAATGAATATAAGGCAGGAAGGACAAATGCCATACAGAGCAAGTTTTTCAAGGGAAAGCCTGTAGAGGAGCTTTATGATTCTGAGAATGACCTGTGGGAGGTTAATAATCTGGCAGGTAATCCTGCATATGCGACAGTATTGGAGAGGATGCGTAAAGCAGAGACGGACTGGATGAGACAGATACGGGATGTTGGCCTTATTCCGGAAGACGAATACAATTTTTATGCCGGAGAAAAGTCAATGTATGATTACATGCATTCATCCGAATGTCCTTTTGAAGAGTTGATGAAAGCATCCGATCTGGCTACACTTGGAGGGGCAGAAGATCTGGATATCTTTATCGGATACCTTAAGAACAATCACAGTGGAATCCGGTATTGGGGTGCAGCAGGACTATTAATCCTGAAGGATAAGGCCAGACCTGCTATTCCTGTATTAAAAGAAGCTGCATATGACAGGGCAGGATCAGTAGCCACACTTGCTGCCGAGGCATTATATGGCCTAGGAGAAAAAGAAGAAGCACTGAAGGCATATATTAACATTTTTCAGGACAGGATTAAGTATGATTATGCTGACAGGAATTTTACTTTAGTTAGTATAGATATCATCCATGAGTTAAGTCCTGAAATAGCAACTCCTGAATTAATTGAAGCTATCAGGAGTCTGGTTCAGTATAGGACTGATAATCCTATTTCTGGAAGCGTTGCCGGTTATGAGATGAGGACAGCTCCATATTTATTACAAAAGTGGGGTATTGAGATGGAAATACCAGGTCAGTTCAGAGGTTTCGGAGGGGGAGGTTCCGGAACTGGCCGCTCTGGAGGCAGGGATTCCCGAAATTTACAGTGATTTTTTAATTTATAATGATAATTAAATTCAAAACAGAAATAAAATCTTTAGCTATGAAAAAAAACGTGACAATTTTAAATGTCTCTATGCTGGTAATTATCTTGCTGGCTTCATGTGCCGGAGGAAAAGAAACAAAACCGCAGCCTATTCTTGGGACAAGGTCTGTGGCAATTATTGAGAAACGCGGTCTAAAATTCAGGGACCTGAATAAGAACGGAAAACTTGATAAATATGAAGACTGGCGGCTGACTCCTGAAGAGAGAAGTAAAGATCTTCTTTCAAAGATGTCTCTCGCAGAGAAAACGGGCTTTATGATGACAAACTCTCTTAGTCCGGTTGGAAGTAACAAGGCTGCTGCATCAAGTGGAAAATTATCTGCAAGTGATCTGGATGAAGGAGGTGGTCAGTCTCAAGGTGGTGGGGGCAGAAGAGGGTTTGGCGGCGGTCAAGGTGCCCCAGGTGGTGGCCCAACAGGAGCAGGAGCCCCAGCAGGAGGAGGAGCCCAAACTGGTGAACAAGTTGCTCGTATGGGTGGTGGTGGTTCAACAGGAACAACAAAAGTAGTTAAGGAATTCCATAATCGCCATTTTATTCTTAGATTAAGTGAAAGTCCCAGGACTCTGGCTGAATGGTCAAATAAATTGCAAGCACTCTGTGAAAGTGAGCCTCTGGGGATTCCTGCGATTGTTATATCAAATCCGCGCAATCATATAACCACTAATCCATCTCTGGGAACAAGTTTTGGAACAACTGCATTTTCTGCATGGCCCGGAGAACTTGGAATGTCTGCCACGAAAGATCCGGCACTGATAAGGGAATTTGCTGATATTGCACGCCAGGAATGGCTTGCAACTGGAATCAGACGAGTATATGGTTACCAGGCTGATTTAGCAACTGAGCCAAGATGGTCAAGGGTTAACGGTACATTCGGAGAGAACGCTGAATGGGTAGCCACTATACAGAGAGAATTAGTTCTTGGATTTCAAGGAGAAAAATTAGGTCCTACATCAGTTGGTCTTACTACAAAGCATTTTCCCGGGGGAGGTTCTGGTGAAAACGGATATGATTCTCACAATGCCTATGGTAAGGCAGAGGTCTATCCGGGAGGTATGTTTTTAAATAATCTGATTCCTTTCCAGGCTGCTGTTGATGCAGGAACAGCAGCAATAATGCCCTATTATTCTTTGCCTAAAGGCACTGAATATGAAGAAGTCGGCTTTGCATACAATAAAGGGATAATAACTGAACTTCTGAGAACAAAGATGGGATTCAAAGGGATAATTAATACCGATACGGGTCCTCTAACAGGTATGCCATGGGGAGTTGAAAACCTCACGATACATGAAAGGTATAAGAAAATGCTCGAATCTGGTGTGAATACCTTCTCGGGAGTATCTGATCCTGCAACTCTTATTGAAACAATTGACAGCGGAATGGTTGATATGAGCCTTATTGACAATTCGGTCACTCTTTTATTAAATGAATTATTTACACTTGGTCTGTTTGAAAACCCTTATGTTGATGAAGATGCTGCTGAGAAACTTGTAAATAATTCACAATTCCAGGAAAGAGCGAGCCTCGCTATGCGTAAATCAATTGTTTTGCTTCGGAATGAAAACAATTCTTTACCGGTTAAGCCTAAGGCAAAAATATATTTTGAATCTCTTGGAAGAAATTCCGCAACTCAGGGAGCCTCAAATCAGAACATTTATCTGGTAAAAGATAATAAATACGATGTGCAATTTGTAAAAGCTCCGGCAGAAGCAGATATAGTACTTTTATGGATTATTCCGACCGGAGTCTCAGTATTTGGAGCCGGATTAGAAACACCCAATCCCGCTTCACTTTCCTTATCGAAAGTTGCTGTAAACGTGGATTATGTAAATAAGATTACTGCAAGAAAACCGACCGTATTAATCATCAACTACACCAATCCGTTTGTAATAAATGAAATATACAACGATAAGACGAAGGCAAATATTAAAGGACTTCTTGCCACTTTCGGGACCACAACCGATGCACTGCTTGATGTAATAACCGGTAAGTTCAACCCGACAGGGAAAATGCCTTTCTCCACACCTGTTTCAGATGAAGCTGTTGCTAATCAGAAAGAAGATGTTCCGGGCTATCTTGAAGGTGAGGATTATGCACTTTTCAAATATAATGAAGGTATCAGCTACTAAATCAGATGAAGGTATCTTAATTAGGATAAGAAATACAATTTAAAGACTCTGAAAAAATACTTATATGAAAAGTTCAAGAATTTCAAGACGCAAGTTTCTGGGTGCTGCAGCAGCAGCCACAGCGGTTACTGTAGCCCAGTTTAATTATTCCTTTTCAATTGGAACACAAAGCAAAAAACCAAATTCCAAAGTTGGAGGTGTTCAACTTGGAAACATTACCAATAGTCTTGCCCGGCTGACGCTTGACATTGATGAATTCATCGGGTATCTTACAACAATTAATATTAGTTCTATTGAGTTGAGAAGTTTTGCTGAAGAGAGTCTTGGTCTCCCTAGGGCTTCCCAAAGAATGAGACCGGGGGCAACTCCGGCGGAAGCACCCGGAGGCCAAAGACAACAGATGTCTGGTGAAGAGAAAACAGCAATGGGAAAATATGCCCAGGAGCTGGCAGCTAAACAGCGGGAATGGAGATTGTCCCTGCCTTTGGAGAAATATGCAGAAATGCGAAAAAAATTCGATACTGCAGGTATCAAGATCCATATTGTCAAGTTTGCACCAGCAAGATGGTCTGATGAGGAAATAGACTATGCATTTAAAGCAGCCGGAATATTAGGCGCGTATGGTATAACAGACGAAGCAGGCGTTGAAGCATGTCAGCGCCTTGGTAAATTTGCAGAAAAGCATAACAGTCTCGCCATTTATCATACACACGGACAATTTAACCAGCTGGATTTTGATATAGACACTTTGTTAAAATATTCACCAGCCAACAGGCTTAATTTCGATGCCGGACACTATTTTGGATCAACAGGATTGCATCCCAACGGGATCATAGAAAAGTACCACGACAGTATCCCAAGCATTCATATCAAGGATAAGACCAGCCCGAAAAGCAATCCGCCAAATACCAATATGCCATTCGGGAAGGGAGAAACACCTATTGCAGACATATTGCTGCTTATCAAAAAAGAAGAATGGCCGATAAATGTCGATGTGGAAATGGAATATCCTATCCCAGAGGGTTCGGATGCAGTTAAAGAAATTACAAAATGTATTGACTATTTACGAAATATTCTTGAATAATATTTCATGCAAAACATAATCAGAATTCATTAAAACCTAATAATCAGATTAGTTAATACAATCAAAGAAGATTATATATAATTTAAACAATCACAAAAAATCAGGAGGATAAAAATGAAAACTGAAAAAAGACGTACATTCATTAAGAAATCAATGATGGTCTCAGCAGGTATAGCTATCGGAGCACCTGCCTATATTAAAGGCTTTGCACAGACTAAGCCAAGTGACATTATTAATGTGGGAGTTATTGGAATAAATGACCGTGGAGGATTATACGGAGGCTCAGGGCATACAGCGAATTTTACAAAGATAAAGGATACAAGAGTAGCAGCCATATGCGACTGCGTCGAGTATCTTTTACCTAAGGCAATTAAGGAAATAGAGGATCTTGGCGGGACAAAACCAAAGACATACATTGATTATCGTGAAATGCTTAACGATAAGGATATAGACGTTGTTTCAATTGCTACACCTGGCTACTGGCACGCACTCATGACTATCAATGCATGTCAGGCCGGAAAAGATGTATATGTGGAAAAGCCGATATCTTATAACATTGATGAAGGAAGAAAAATGGTACAGGCTGCGAGAAAATATAACAGAATAGTTCAGGCAGGAACCCAGCGAAGAAGCAACAGACTTACCCTGAAAGCGGTACAAATGCTTCGAGAGGGAGTGATCGGGGACATTTACCTGGGACACGGGACAGTATATCGTTCTCGTCCAAGTATAGGAAAAAAACCTGACATTGCAGTTCCGAATGGTGTTAATTGGGATCTCTTCCGTGGACCGGCTCCGATGATCCCGTTCAATGAGAACCATTTCCTTTATAACTGGCACTGGTACTGGGATACAAGCACCAGTGAGTTTGGAAATAATGGCATTCATTCGATGGACATTGTTCGAATGGGGATGAACATAAATGAACATCCCGTTAAAATTGCCTGCTGTGGCGGTTTTTATGCTTATGCAAAAGAATCAGACCAGGATGTACCTAACCTTGAGGTCGCAACATTTGAATATGCCAATGGTGCAATTATGGAACTGGAAGTAAGGAGTTTACCTACACCTAATGAACCATGGGGAAATCTCTGGCTTGGCACAAAAGGATATGCAACCATGCAAAATGGGTTCCAGGTATTTCTGAGCAGAGGCAATGAGCCTGCATCAGTTGGCGGACAAACCGGGACGTCAGCTTTTAGCACCGGAGCACAACAGGACAGGACAGCTAAGCCATCAATAACAGTGACTGATAAAGATCTGGAACCGGATCAAAGATGGGATGAAATCAGGAAAGCCAGGATTGATTACCATTTTCAGAATTTTGTAGATTGTGTGAAGAGCCGTAATTACAAAGATCTTATAGCGGATATACTTGAAGGACATATATCAACTGCAATGATGCATATGGGTAATACAGCATACCGGACAGGCCGGAAACTGATATTTGACAGGAAAACCGAAAAATATGTCAATGACAAAGAAGCAAATACTTATCTGTCGCGTCCGGGAGGAGGGAGAAAACCCTATAATATACCAAATCAGGTCTAGAGTTATTGTTTTGGATAGATATCCATACCTTTGTAAATATTCGCTAATAAAAATGAAAGCAAAAGCAGTTTTATTATCATTTGTCATTCTTTTTTACCCGGTCTTTTTAGAAGGACAAAAGGCAAATAAGAAAATTACTGTTGCCGGTAAAGTTGTAGATGCAAACCAGAGGCCTATTGCCGATGCTGTTATTTTTATTGATAAAATCAAAACAGATATTATGACGGACGAACAGGGTTATTACAAAATTAAGGTGCGTCCTGATGCAAAAGAGATTCTGGTTTTCACCCTTTTTAACGGTGCGTCTGAAGAAATTATCGACGGAAGGACAAGAATTGACTTCGTCCTGACAAGCAAATTTGAGAATACCTTAGAAAGAAGCAAGATGCCTGATAACGTAACGGTTAAAAATGAAAAAGAACCATCACTAAACAGAAAGAAGAAAGAATTTGACACTCAGGATGTCGGATATTCAACATATCAGACAATATATGATATGATCCGTGGAAGATTTCCCGGTGTGGAAGTTAGCGGTAAAAGCATCAAGGTTATGGGATCATCATCTCTGAATGTGAGTACAGAGCCTATTTTTGTTGTTGATGGTGTAATTGTAAACAGCATTGACGATATCTCTCCGCAAACCATAAAATCAATTGAAGTTCTGAAAGGACCTGACGCAACGGTTTATGGTACAAGAGGATCTAATGGTGTAATTGTAATAACCCGTCTAACCGGGGAAGACATAATTAAGTAACTTTCATAAGAATACCGGCATCTCAATTCTGTAGTTTTATCATCATGTAAAAGAAAATTACAGATATTTGTCAGTAAACGCTCAGACTCAGGATTTTATTTGAATGATCCGGATCCATGATACTAATCGAATGCAAATGCTCCGAATAAAAACCAGGTACCAGCTGGCAGCTGGTGGTGCATTTTTTGTAGCCTTTTTTCTCTATTTTATTATTTTCAATCGTTATCACCTTATTTACCAGGAACAAATACAGATGTTCCTTTTTAACAAAGATTATTTAACAGATTTTCTTTCAAAGCCTGGAGGTTTATCAGAATATATTGGTGCATTTCTCACACAGTTTTTTCCTTTTCCGTTCGCCGGAGCATTAATTGTTACGCTTTCAGGATTCTCTTTATATTGGATCAGTGGATATATTTTCCGCAAGCATGGATTTAACGGAATGCTCTGGGCAATAATTCCTGTACTGATCCTTGCCGCCCTGCACAGTAATCATTTATATACCATGGCATATACAGTTGGCCTGATTATTTCTCTATTATATTTTTCATTTTATCTTTCTGTTGTAAATGGGAAGTTGCGTTTTATAATTGTGTTGATCGGTTGGCCACTATTATACTGTATTACTGGCGGTTATTCACTTTTAAGCGCATTGCTTTGTTTTATTCATGAATTGTTTTTAAGCAGAAACCGTTCCAGTTTAATAATTGCATTGATAATCCCTGTGCTGGCATTAGCAGTTCCATACCTTGCTTCACAAATCATTTTTTATGTTAAGGATGGTGTGGCATGGACATACTTTCTGCCATTGTTCATCGGGGCGCCATATAAATACATGCTGATCCTGTCCCTGATTTATTATCCTTTGATCATAATTCTTGCAAGAGGCTGGCTTACTATTTCAAAAGGAGAAGGACTGGTTCCAGGATGGAACTGGAAAACTATTGTAACCGGCACGTTAGTAATAGTAAGTTTATCAGGATTGATATATAAATATTTCTATGACAGGAAAACAGAAGTTTTGCTTGGAATTGATCATTATGTCCAGCATTCCGACTGGGAACAGGCACTAAAACTCTCGGCATCGAATCCTGTAAAAAATCGCATGATTATGCATTTCACTAATCTTGCACTGTACAAAACAGGTCGGATGGGTGACTATTTATTCCACTTCCCTCAGTCAGGTTCCGCTGGATTATGGCTTGACTGGGAGCAGGACTGGACCATAGCATTTTTCGGAGGTGAAATATACTATCAACTTGCCTATAACAGCGAAGCTTACCGCTGGGCTTTTGAAGCTATGGAAGCGAAAGGTCCGAATCCACGGTCACTCAAACGTCTGGTTTTAACAAGCCTGGTTGATGATAACACTGCACTTGCCGGGAAATACCTTAAGGTGCTGGAAAGGACTCTCTTTTACCGGAATTGGGCACAATCTTACCTGTCATATGTAAATCATCCTGAACTTATGAATAAGAATAAGGAGCTTTCTGAAAAACGGCAATTCAGGATTCACACGGATTTCATTAATTCAGATAATTTCGGTGTCAGGTTGCCTCAATTGCTTGCAGATCACCCCGATAACCGTATGGTCCTTGAATACTTTATGGCTTCACAACTGCTCGATAAAAACCTCGAGGATTTTGCAGCAAATATTTACAGGGTAAAAGAACTGGGATATAAAACCCTGCCTGTACATTATGAAG
>CAZLCF010000099.1:0-10106 GCA_964557905.1 uncultured Rikenellaceae bacterium
CATTTCCCTTCAGGTTGCCAAGAATGAAATCAGCGACCGTTACAGGCTGTAAATTCCCTTTGGCCAGGAATATTGCCACAACATAAACAGCTGGTCCGGTAAGTGAAATAAGCAAATAAATCAGAACCGGGGCTCTTCTTTTTGCTGAAACTAAACCTGCCAGAAGTCCCAGCCACCAGAAAAAATACCCCTGGTGAAAGAGAACAGCGATAGTGATCCATATTGCAGTGGATAAAACAAATTTATTATCCCCTGTTATGGTGTATCTCAGGAATTTATATGAAGCAAGAAGGGCAAAAAAGAGAGGGATGATACAGGTTTCGTTTTCAGTGGCATAGCGCATAACTGAAAAAGAAATCCCGGAGAGGCTGCTGATCAATACAGCAATGATTTCCTCAAATCCCATGAGATACAGAATCCTTTGAACCATAAGAAGAATCAATACTGCAAATATTGCATTCATTACCTTCAATGATGCAAGAATATCAAATCCCGCTTTCGCCGGTAAAAAGCAGAATAAAGATCCCATGGCATTATATAAAAGATGATGAGGATGAAAAATCTCATCATTGTATTTTATGCTGGCAGCATAATACCAAGCATCAGTTGTTGATGATCCTGATGGGGAAAAAATGTACAGGAACAGGAACAGAATAAGAGCTATCCACGATAAATAATGCCGAAAAAACATTTTCCTGAGATTCTCCCGGTTATCAGTATTTCCCGGAAAATTAAGCTCCGGCAAGAGATTTATATTTTTCCGGCGTAAGAAGTAAACTTGCTTCAGAAGGATCAGTGACTTTTATTTTTATCATCCATCCCTTTCCGTATGGATCTTTATTTACAACATCTGGTGATTCTTCAATTGCAGAATTAACTTCAAGGATCTCTCCTCCTGCCGGCATAAACATATCTGATACGGTTTTTACTGCTTCGATAGTTCCGAAGACTTCCTCTTTCTTCAGGGTTTCTCCCAGAGTTTCGATCTCAACGAATACTACATCTCCCAGTTCTCCCTGGGCAAAATCGGTGATTCCCACATAACCCATATCTCCTTCAATGCGAAGCCATTCATGGTCTTTGGTATACAAAAGATCTGCCGGTACGTTCATGATTATGAATTTTAAAAATTATTAACTGGATAATAATGATTTATCAGGCCAAAAATAAGGATTTTTTTAAAACCTCAGGATTAATGATCCAAAACTCATGATATCTTTCTTGTCGATCCCTTAACAACAAGCTCAGTTTTAATGATCTTTGTCTGAAAAGGCATCTCATTTCTGTTTTCAATATTCTTTATGAGTAAGCTTACAGCTTCCTTGCCAACGATGTACCCATGCTGCTGAACTGAGGTAAGAGGAGGATCGGTCAGATCTGAAATCATCCCGCTTGTAAATCCTATGATTGAAATATCATCAGGTACTTTATACCCGTTAAGCTTGACTATTTTCATGGCCTCAGCAGCAGTGAGATCATTAACTGCAAAAATACCGTCAGGCTTTCTGGTCCTTTTTAATAATTCAGGAACTGTAATCTGAGCTTCAGAGGCAGTATCGCACTTAATAATATTTTCCATATGCACCGGAAATTTGTGTTCTTTAAGCGCTCTTATATATCCCTTTTTCCTGTTTATTCCGATCATAAGGTTCTGTGGTCCGGACAGATGGATAATCTCCTTACATCCTGTTTTTATAAGATGTTCTACGGCATCAAATGCTCCCTGTTCATCATCTACAATTACCCTGTCAGTCTCCAGGTCATCACAAATCCTGTCAAAAAATACAAGTGGTATGCCAGCTTTCATTATCTTCCTGAAATGATCAAAATTCTCCGTCATTTTGCTGAGAGAAACAAGTATTCCGTCAACGCGGCCGGAAAGAAGTGTTTCCACTGCTTTTACTTCCCTTTCATATAATTCGTTTGACTGACAGAACATAACACTGTATCCTGAATCATAAGCAAGATCTTCAATCCCGCTTATCACTGTTGAGAAGAAATAATGCACAATTTCCGGTACGATTACCCCTATAGTTTTGCTTTGACCTACTTTAAGGCTCAGGGCTATAGGATCGGGTTTGTAATTCCATTTTTCAACAAGCTCTCTGACAGCTTTCTTTGTCGCAGAACTGATATCGGGATGTCCTTTTAAAGCTTTTGATACTGTGGAAGGAGATATTCCGAGCTCCCTTGCAATGTCCTTGATTGTTACCCGTCCCTTGTCCATAATCTTCCCTGAGGTTCAAAATTACCAAGTTAGATGAAAAAAATTTATTTTCAAAAAGGAATAATAATGATCCTTAAAGCAAAATCCTGTAGATCAAAATCCTGATAAGATTAAACAGAATGACCGGAATGTATTGATGTATTTTTAAACATTAGTATTTCAAACGTTTGCGGTAATGTATTTCAGATTCCTTGAAAATTTCTCTTTAATCTCTTTTTAATCTCAGAAATAATTTTATATTTGTATAGCCTAATTATGAAACCTGTGATTTGTCTGAAATCCTTTAAGTTATTATACGTGGAATAGGACATTTTTTTTAACAAAGTATTTCTTTCTAAACCTATAATTAACCTTAATAATTTTACGATGGGAACTTTACGAAATTTTTTATTCTCATGGAGGAAATGGATATTATCTATTTTCCTTTTATGCTTCGCGGTTAGCTTAGCCAGCGCTCAGCAAAGAACAGTTACAGGTAAAGTAACTTTACAAGATGAGGGTGCGGTACTTGGAGTTAACATTATTGTCCAAGGGACAATGACTGGAGTTATGAGTGATGCTGAAGGCAACTATAGTGTTGCAGTTCCTGGCCCTGAGGCAGTTCTGATATTCTCTTTTATCGGCTACACTTCACAAACAATAACTGTAGGCAACCAGACCAAAATCAATGTATTACTGGTGCCTGTAACAAGTGAGCTTGGAGAAGTCGTGGTCGTAGGGTATGGCACCCAGAAGAAAAGAGAGGTTACCAGTTCTATAACGAGTATTAAATCCGATGAGTTCAATAAAGGAAATGTGAACGCTGCTGAACAATTGATCATGGGAAAAGTCGCCGGATTGTCTATCAGTAAACCGGGAGGCAACCCTAATGGTTTGTTTGATATACGACTAAGAGGATTGAGTACAATTGGAGCAAACCTGGGGCCACTTGTGATTATTGATGGTGTGATCGGGGGAGATCTCAATAACGTGGATCCCAATGACATTGAATCCATAAACGTGTTAAAGGATGGTTCTGCTGCTGCCATTTATGGAACAAGGGGTTCAAGTGGTGTAATTCTTGTGCAGACTAAGAAAGGCAGAAAGGGCACTGCTGTGATCGACTATAATGTCTATATGACTGTAGAAATGGTTGCCAAGAATACAAATGTGATGAATGCTGCAGAATGGAGGGCATTGTCAACCGAAACAGGGTTGGGAACAGACTTTGGACAAAGTACCGACTGGTTTAAGGAAATTGAACAGACAGGTCTGACACAGGTACACAATCTTGCCATGTCAGGAGGAACTGATCAGACGAGTTACAGGGCTTCTATCAATTACCGAGATGCTAATGGTATTATGATAAATACAGGACGCACAGAACTTAATGGAAGGCTTAACCTAACACAAAAGGCTTTGAATGACAAATTCACACTGGATTTGAATCTGGCGGCAACAGAAGTTGAATCACAGTATGGTTTTGATGCTGCATTTCGTTATGCAACCATATACAATCCGACCGCTCCTGTAAGAAGCAGTGATGCCGCTTATACACAGTATAACGGATATTTTCAGCAGGTGTTATTCGATTACTATAATCCGGTAGCAATGCTGGAGTTAAATACTAATGATGGAAAAAACAGAATAGTAAATCTATCATTAAAGGGTACATATGAAATAATTAAAGGGCTGAGTATTGACGCTTTCTATTCAATACAGAGCAGCGGTGTGTTGAATGGTGATTATCGCGATAAGAACGATTATTGGGGGGGAATGAACAGGAATGGTTTAGCAAAAAGAACTGCGAATAATTATTCCAGCCGGCTTTTTGAATCGACGGCGCATTATTTGGGTGATGTAACTTCTTCACTGAACATCAGCCTATTGGGCGGATATTCTTACCAGGATTTTTCCAATGAGGGCTTTGATGCAGAGGGAGGAGATTTTCTGACAGACGATTTCACTTACAATAATCTTAGCGCTGCACTTGATTTTAAAAACGGGAAAGGCACAATAACCAGTTTTAAAAACTCAAATAAACTGATCGCATTTTTTGGGAGGGTAAACTTAAACCTTAACAATACATGGTTTATGACAGCCAGTGCCAGGTATGAAGGGTCATCACGCTTTGGTGCGGACAATAAGTGGGGTTTATTCCCTGCAATCGGTGGAGGAGCTGATATATCTAAACTGATAAATGTCAGCTATATTGACAATCTCAAATTAAGAGTTAGTTATGGTATTACAGGAGCCGAGCCTTCAAGCAGTTATTTGTCATTGCTTCGCCTGGGTCCGCAGGGCAATTTCTACTACAATGGAGATTTTGTTCCCGGCTATTCTCCTGTAAGCAATGCAAATGCTGATCTTAAATGGGAAAAGAAAGGTGAATTTGATGCCGGATTTGATTTTTCACTTTTTAATTCAAAATTATCCGGTGCATTTGATTATTATACAAGAACAACTACTGATTTGTTATGGCAATATCAGGTACCGGTCCCGCCGAACCTTTATAATCAGGCATGGCTGAACCTCGGAAAACTAAAGAGCAGTGGACTGGAATTGACACTTACCTATAATGTAATCAAAAAATCAGACTTGAATTATAGCATAACCCTTACTCCCTCCTACAATATCGATAACACTCTTGTTTCTCTGTCCGGTACGTATAATGGTGCTGAGTTAAAGTATGGTAAACAAGAGCTTAGTGACATGGGTTCACCCGGACAAAATGGTACACCATTGACATTAGTAGAGGAAGGCAAACCGATCGGTCAATTGTTCACATATGTTTTCCAGGAAATTGATGCGTCCGGTAAATTTGTCTTTGTCGATCAGATCAATGTTGATACCGACGGTGACGGTATTTTCGATGCAACTAACGGGAAAATTGACGCTGCTGACCGGGTGGTAACCGGAAACGGTTTACCAAAGTTTCTTATTGGATTTGCCAATACGGTTACTTATAAAAACTGGGATCTGAATGTTTTCTTCCGCGGTGTATTCGGACATGACCTTATCAATTCTTTCCGTGCTTTTTATGAAGTGCCGGCTTATATCACATCATACAACCTGCCCAAGACAGCAGCAGATATGCGGAGTGCTGACGGAACATTACTGGCCGTTACTTCAGGTACTTTATCCAGCAAGTATGTTGAAAAAGCAGATTTTGTTTCTCTCGATAACATGGCTTTAGGCTACAACTTCAACTTACCAAGTAGTTCAGGATTCAGTAAGATCAGGTTGTACCTTGCCGGTAACAACTTGTTCTATATTACCAAATATACAGGTGTGGATCCAACTCCAAGATATAAAGATAGTGATTACCTGGGCACACATGACAGTCCGCTTGTACCTGGCATAGACAGAAGGGACACATGGTTCAGGACCAGATCTGTGACTTTTGGTGCAAATATTGTTTTTTAATCCTGAAAATGAATATGATATGAAAACCAAAGAAATAAATAAAATGAAAAAATCACCATATCTGATTAGAGTCATTATGATTCTGTTAGGAGTGGCTGCTTTTAGCCAGGCTTGCACTAAACTGGATGAAGAACTTTTCAGCGAGGTTACACCTGCCAATTTCTTCAAAACTGATGCAGAGTTTGTCTCTGCACTTGGTGCTGCATATACTCAATTGGGAGGCTATGCTATGGGTGATATACATCACCTGAATGAGGTTACTACAGATGAGATGGTTGTTCCTACAAGGGGCTCTGACTGGGACGATGGCGGTACCTGGAGAAGACTTCATTTACATGCATGGGGATATGATGACGGATCGATGGGTGGTGCCTGGGATTTTTGTTATTCCGGAGTAAGTACTGCAAACAGGTTGATATACCAGTTCAATACTTTAGCTAAAGATGGCCAGGTGGACGCAACTATTGCCAGTGCATACGTTGCAGAACTCACAACACTCCGTAATTTCTTTTACTGGCAACTGATTGATATGTACGGAAACGTACCTTATGACAATGACTTTGCCAATGCCTCATCGGCTCCTCCTACAGTTGCCAGGGCAACGGTTTATGCTAGTGTTGTCAGCGATCTGGAAGCTGCTGTACCGCTCCTGACCAAAAATGTAGATGGAACAACCTATGGCCGTATGAATTATTGGGCAGGAAAATTCTTACTGGCCAAGTTATACCTTAATGCCGCGGTATATTCCGGCACTGCACAGTGGGATAAAGTGATTGCTGCCTGTGATGAGATAATCAACTCGGGCAAATATTCTCTTGAATCAAATTATTTTACCAATTTTAATGTGGATAATTCCGGATCCAAAGAATTCATCTTTGCCATACCATACGACCAGATATTCTTCACCGGATTTAATATGAATATGTCGTCTCTGCACTACGGAAGTCAGTTTACATATAATCTTACTTCCCAGCCATGGAATGGATTCTGTAGCCTGGAGAAGTTCTATAACTCTTATGAGGCTACTGACCTCCGAAGAGGTGATGTAGGTACACTAACAACTCCCGCTTCAAAACGAGGCAACTTCCTGGCAGGTTATCAGTACAAGTATGGAGGTGGATTGGTGATTGACGATGGTGCTGATGGCGCAGATCCCGATGGGAAACCTCTTAATTTTGGAAATATAGGTTCAACTGCAGGCCAGATTAATGAATTGGGCCCGCAGTGCTGGCGCCAGTCAGGTGTAAGAATAGGTAAATGGGAATATCAGATCGGAGGTACACCAGACATGAGCAACGATTATTCAGTATTCCGCTATGCCGATGTACTCCTGATGAAAGCAGAAGCTCTCTGGCGTAAGAGTAATAGTGCTACAGATGCCGCTGCGTTAGCCCTGGTTAACCAGATCAGGACACGGGCCGGTTTGGGCAATATGACCTCATTAGATGGCAACCTGAGCTTTGATTTGACGGGCCCGGTTGTTGCCGGCGGAGAATTATTCAATGAAAGGGGGCGTGAGATGTTCGGAGAACATTACAGACGTCAGGATCTGATCCGTTGGGGATTCTGGAGCATGAATGCCAAATGGACTATTCCCTTTCATAACCCGGGAGATGTCCTAAAATCGGATGCATACCTCAGCCTGTTTCCGGTTAGCAAAACAAAATTGGCCGCCAACCCGAATCTGGATCAGAACCCGGGTTATCCGCAATAATATTTGAATAAATTCTTTAAAGAGAGCAGGCAATGATTATATTTACTTGCTCTCTTTCTTTTTGATAATTAATAAAGTTCTGTTTGCAGAATTTTATTAATCCACTGTGAGTTTTTCTTCAGGATATGGGTCATATTAAATGTAAAAGCTCGATTGCAGGGGTAATATTATTGATATCCTTCCTCGTATGGTCCTGCGATGCAGATGAGTTTGGTTTCACTAAGCGCTCGATGTTCTCGCTTCTCAATAAAAAACACACCCATATTGATTTTGTTAACCAGGTGGAATATACCGAAGAATTCAATACCTATACATACAGGAATTTCTATAATGGTGCAGGTGTGGGTATTGGTGATTTCAACAATGATGGCTTACCTGATATATATTTCTGCAGTAACCAGGCAGGAAACAAACTCTATATAAATAATGGTAATTTCAACTTCAAAGATGTTACCGAATCTGCAGGCGTAGCCAGTGCTGGTTCATGGTCAACCGGTGTAAGCATTGCAGATGTCAATGGTGATGGATGGCTCGATATTTATGTATGCAAATCAGGATCTCCTCAGAGTGCCAATCGTCACAATGAATTATTCATAAATAATGGAGACCTGACCTTCACTGAAAAAGCTGCTGAATATGGGCTTGCAGATCTCGGACTCTCAAACCACGCTTCGTTTTTTGATTATGATCGTGACGGAGACCTGGACTGTTACCTTCTGAATAATTCCTTTGAATCTGTCAGTGAATATGATATAAAACCAGGACAACGTCAGGTGCGTGACACACTTGGAAGCAATAAATTATACCGGAATGATAATGGCCATTTTGTGGATGTAAGCAAGGAAGCTGGAATATATGGAAGCAAGATTGGTTTTGGGTTGGGAGTTAGTGTTGGAGATGTGAACCGGGATGAATGGCCCGATATTTATGTGTCAAATGATTTTTTTGAACGTGATTACCTGTACATTAATAATAAAGACGGCACTTTTACAGAATCTCTTGAGGAGCAGATGCGCGAAATCAGCCTTGGTGCAATGGGATCTGATATTGCGGATATTAACAACGATGCTTACCTTGAGATATTTGTGACAGAAATGACACCTGAAGGAAATGAACGACTGAAAACAAAAGCACTATTTGAAAATTGGGACAGATATCAAACGAAACTGAACAATGGTTACTTCCATCAATTCGCTCGCAATACACTTCAGCTGAATAACCAGAACGGTTCTTTCAGTGAAATAGGAAGGCTGAGCGGTGTCAGTAGCACCGACTGGAGCTGGGGAGCGCTAATTATGGACCTCGACAATGATGGATGGAAAGACATCTTTGTTGCCAATGGTATTTATAAAGATTTGCTTGATCGCGATTACCTGGACATTTATTCAAATCCTTCTATAATGCGATCAATGATAAAAACGGAGGAACAAGCAATATTGAAAGTAATCAGTATGATTCCTTCTGTAAAGATTCCAAATTATGCTTTTCACAACAACAAGGATCTCACCTTTACAAATTTATCCGAAAATTGGGGACTGAATACACTTTCATTTTCAAACGGAGCCGCATATGGTGATCTTGATAACGATGGAGATCTGGATCTTGTAGTAAATAATGTCAATATGCCCCCTTTTGTTTACAGGAATGAGACAAACAAAAGACCGGAATCTAATTTTCTAATGATCTCCCTCAAAGGCTCAGGGAAAAATACTTTTGCTATCGGCACTGAGGTGACTCTTTACTATGGGGGAAAAATTAATTACCAAGAGCTAATGCCAATGCGTGGCTTTCAATCAACTGTCGATAACCGGCTTCATTTTGGGTTGGGAGCCACTTCCTATGTCGATTCAGTTATGGTAAGCTGGCCTGATGGCAAGTGTACTTTTCTGCGCAAAGTAGCTGCTAATCAGTTTATAAAGCTGGATCAGAAAGATGCTTCTAATAAAAGCTGCACTGTTCCAGAAAATAAACAGGCTTATGCTTTCCAGAAAATAGAAAAATTTGCAGGACTGGATTATGAACACAATGAAAACGACTTCAATGATTTTGAACGAGACAGACTGTTATTTCAAATGTTATCCAATGAAGGTCCTCATATGACTGTTGGCGACGTAAACGGAGACGGCTTTGATGATATTTATATTTGTGGTGCAAAGGATTCTCCGGGAGCCCTGTTTGTTCAGGATAAAAATGGTCATTTCAAAAAAACAAATGAAGATTTGTTTGAAACCGATAAAATATGTGAAGATACCGATTGTGCCTTTCTTGATGCTGATGGTGATGGTGATTACGATTTATATGTGGCAAGCGGTGGTAATGAATTTCCATCAAGTTCATCCGCCCTTTCCGATCGCCTATATATTAACAACGGCAAAGGACACTTTGTCAAATCAGTACGAATTTTACCTGCCGGGAAATATGAGAGTACCTCTTGCGTACAACCTGCAGATTTTGACAATGATGGCGATATTGACCTGTTTGTAGGTATTCGTTTGAGTCCGTTCGAATATGGTTTACCTGTAGATGGGTACCTGCTGGAAAACGACGGGCATGGCAACTTTATAAATGTTACAGATAAAATAGCTCCGGATTTGTCAGGCATAGGAATGATCACAGATATGGCATGGGCTGACGCAGATAATGATGGAGATCTTGATATGGCAATAGTTGGCGATTGGATGCCGGTTAAGATATTTATTAATGATCATGGAATCTTTATTGATCAGTCTAAACGTTTTGGTTTATTAAATACAGAAGGCT
>CAZLCF010000100.1:0-10003 GCA_964557905.1 uncultured Rikenellaceae bacterium
GAGCACATCCCTTTTAAGGATGGGGTCCTGGGTTCGAATCCCAGCTGGATCACAAAGAAAAACCCGGAAGATATATTCCGGATTTTCTGTTTCATACTATAACCCAGATAATATACTTCATATGAAAAGAAAATCCATTACTTTGGTACGGAATTTTTTATGAAGAATTCTAATAATGAGACGCCGTTTTGAAAACAAGGTCGTAATAGTCACGGGAGCCTCTTCTGGGATCGGTGAAGCTGTAGCCCGCGAATTTGCCGCAAATGGCAGCAAAGTAATGCTCGCTGCCAGGTCAGAAGAAAAACTTGCGGAAATAGTCAAAGAAATAAAGGGAAAAAACCATGAGGCAAGCTTCGTGAGAACCGATGTCACCAAAGAAGCAGACTGCAAAAATCTTGTTGAAAAAACTGTTGAAAAATATGGTACAGTTAATATCCTGATCAATAACGCAGGTCTCTCGATGAGAGCTTCATTTGATAATGTTGATCTGAAGGTGCTGCATACTCTCATGAACGTAAATTTCTGGGGTACAGTATATTGTACCAAATACGCACTCCCTTACCTGGTGGCAAACAGGGGCTCTCTTGTTGGCGTTTCATCTGTAGCAGGATTCCACGGCCTTCCCGGCAGGACGGGTTATTCAGCTTCAAAGTTTGCTGTTCATGGTTTCCTTGAAACAATTAGGATAGAACATCTGAAGAATGGACTGCACGTGATGATTATTGCTCCGGGATTCACAGCATCAGGGATAAGAAAACATGCTCTTACCGCGAACGGAACGGAACAGGGAACTTCCCCGAGGGAAGAAGGAAAACTGATGTCACCGGAATATGTCGCTAAATGGGTGCTGAAAGGCATTCGAAAGAAGAAAAGAAACAAAATCCTGACCTGGGAAGGAAGGTTAACAGCCCTTTTCCAGAGAATTATACCTGCCGTAGTAGACTGGGCTTACTATATTGAAATGACAAAAGAGCCTGAATCTCCGATTAAGTAATCAAAACCTCAATAATATTTGACTGGCCCGGAAAAAATTTCCGGGTTTTTTTGTAATGATATTGCAGGTTGTACGTCTTCTAAATGAACGTTTTTATTTAACCTAATATAATTTGATATGAGAAGATTTTTTTTCGCATTAATAATTATGGTGATAACCGTATCAGTGCACGGACAGAGATCAGTTGATGCACTTTTCAACAAATATGCAGGAAGCGATGGGTTTGTAACACTGACAATTAACGGCAACCTTTTGAAACTGATCAGAGCTTTTGACGGTAACGACTGCAATGACCATCATTTCTGGCCGGCAGATATTACTACTATCAGGATACTGGCTCAGGAAGATGATGATATGTACGTTGGCAATTTCTACGAAATGGTGGAAAGAGAACTTGACCGCAAGAATTATGAAGAATTCATGAGAGTAAAAGATTCTGATCATGACCTTGTAATGCTGGTACGTACAGAAGGGAGAAATTTCAGGGAATTCCTGGTGATTGCTGGTGGCGAGGATAATGCACTGATACAGATCAAAGGAAACATGAGTTATAAAGAGGCTAAAGAATTCGCAGACAAAATGAAGAAAGATAACGGGGTTGATCTTGTTATAAACTGTAACTGAATCGATTGTTCTTATCTTTGTTCTGAATTTGTTATAGGATTCTTCCCTGATGACGCGTAATGCATTTAATGATATAATACATAAGCTGAACCGCAAACTGTTTGTCATAGCTTACCGGATCCTTAAAAACCAGCAGGAATCAGAAGATGTAGTTCAGGAGGTCTTTATAAAGATGTGGATGATGAAAGATAAACTTGATGATTATGATGATATCGGGGCACTTGCTGTAACTATAACACGGAACAACTGCATTGATCTCCTGAGAAAATGGAAATATATAAATAGTGAAAAAGACGGATCAGATGCACAGACCGCTGATCCTTCCCCTTCGCCGTATGATCAGCTGGTTAGCTCTGAGACCTGGGAAATATTAAACGAAATTATTGATGATCTGCCGGATACATGGAAGGATCTTGTACAATTACGGGAGATCAAAGGTATGTCTTATGAGGAAATTGCCAGGTTAAATGGCATGAATATAAATAATCTCAGGGTGGTATTATCGAGAGCCAGGCAAATGATAAAACATAAATACATTAAATACACTCATGAAAGAGGAAAAACTGAAAGAATTACTGGAAAAGTATTATAAAGGAGATACCTCCCAGGCAGAAGAAGCTGAACTGAGAAAGTACTTTTCAGGTAATGATATCTTTGAGGGATATGAGGCTGAAAAGGAGATCTTCCGCCACTATTCCAGCTCTGAAATAATGCCGGTTCCCTCAGGTGATTTTGAGGAGAGGATTATAAGAGCTATCGATGATCTGGAGCAGAATCAAAGCAACAAATCTCTCAGGAAGAGATATCTAATTATATTAAGTGCCGCGGCATCAATCCTGATGCTGATCGGTTCATATTTTTTCTTCTTCCACCAAACGGAAACAGAGGATACTTTTTCAGATCCTAAGTTAGCATATGCAGAGACAATGAGAATCTTAAATGAAGTATCAGTGAAACTCAATAAGGGAACACAGGCATTAAAACCAATAAATAAAATTCAAAATGCAACGCAGACAGGTATAAAATCAATTGACAAATCAGCTTTGATCATTTCGAAAAACCTGAAAAGGATCAAGCTTTTTGATCAGTTATCAACAATAGAGAATCAGATGAACATAAAAAACAATAATAAATAATTAATAAGATGAAGAGGCAGTTTTTAATCATAGCAGCTTTTCTGATATGTTCGGTCATACATGCCCAGACAAATCCGATTGATGAGCTATTCAACAAATACTCTGAACTGGAAGGATTTACTTATGTGGCAATCTCAGGCAGAATGTTAAATATGCTGGGCACATTACAGGCTGAAAGCAAGCCGGATAATATTATGCTTCGGCTTAAATCTATAAGGATATTGTCAGAAGATGATTCATTATCAACCAATAAGGTTAATTTTTATACCGAGCTTAGTAAAAAGCTTGATCTCTCAGTTTATGAAGAACTGATGGTTGTAAAGGAAGGTCATGATGTGACAAAATTCCTTATCCGCCAGAACGGGAACACTATCTCGGAACTCCTGGTAATATCAGGAGGTACAGGCGGGAACTCGCTTATTTCAATAAAAGGGGATATTAATCTGAAGGAACTGTCTGAACTTTCGAATACAATCGGCATTGAAGAGCTGGAGGATCTTGAGAGTATAGAAGATAAAAAGCCCTGACACTGAATCAGCTCTAAATTTATTTCCATCAATGCAACCTTTGGGGTTATGATCATGTTATGTGAATAGACTCCGGATATTAACCTGGGTCTTCAATTTTTTTTATATTTGTATTTATTTCAGATAATAAATCAAATCCTGTGATTATGAATAAACTATTCGCAAAACGTATTGCAGCCCTGATGATCACCATTTTCTTGTTTTCATCGGTTGCTTTTTCCCAGTTTTATAAAAAATTTGACTTCCTGAAAAGTAGCACTGCTGACGGTGTGAAGTTCCTGGAAGCCTATATGGCTCCCTGGATTAATGCTTTTGGAGCTGGATTGAACGGAAGCTGGTATAATACTGCCAAACCTCATAAATTAGGAGGCTTTGATGTTACTGCAGGATTAAATGTCGGATTTGTTCCTTCTTCTGCTGAAACATTTGATCTGTCAACTCTGGGGCTTTCAACAAACATCAATCCTAAAACAGGAACAGCACCTACGATTGCTGGTCCAGATGAAAATGGTCCGGTAATGACTTATTCAGCCGGCGGATATACTCTCGCAACATTTAATACGCCTCCCGGAACCGCATGGAAGTATATCCCTGTACCAACAGCACAGGTAGGAATAGGCCTTCCGCTTGGAACCGAGATAAAGGGAAGATTCATTCCCCGATTGCAGTTTAATGGGGATAAATTTCAGGGAGACATTATGTTGTGGGGTGTCGGGTTGATGCACAGCATCACGCAGTACATTCCCGGTAATGAACTGTTGCCTGTTGATGCATCTGTTTTTGCCGGATATACGAAGTTAAATGGAAATATTCCCATCAACTTGCTGCCTCCTTCTTATGCTGATTATACAACCTATACAGCAAATTCGTTTAATGATCAGAATCTTTCAGCAACTGTTACGGCTTTAAACGTAAGTGCTGTAGGATCAGTAAACCTTGCGGTTATAACATTTTATGGTGGATTGGGCTATACCAAAACCAGCACAATTCTTAAACTTACCGGCAATTATCCAACACCGGTTCTTGTTGGCACCAGTCCGGTATATAACGATAGCGGGGTTAAAAAAGGTGAAAGCTTTCCCGAGATGAATATTGAAAATTTCTCGGGACTAAGGGCCAATATAGGTTTCAGGCTCAAACTGGCTGTCATCACAATCCATGCAGATTATACAAGAGCTCAGTATAATGTGGTGTCTACAGGATTGGGAATTTCATTCAGATAAAACGTGTGACTATATAGCTGAAAATCCCCGGGATTCAAAAAGACCCGGGGATTTTTTATTTACACAGGAATTAGATAAGATATTATTTGTTTACTTGCACCCTGACAAATACTTACAAAAACATCAGGTGGATTCACCCGGAATACAATCGGGATACAGGGCGTTGCTCAGGGCAGCCAGGAATACAGTTGCTCCGGAAGATATTGGCAAGATCAGAAGAGCTCTTGACCTTGCCATAGAGGCATGCAGCAATAAGGTAACGCTTACTGGAGAAACACAGATTCTTCATGCTCTTTCTGTCGCTCGGATAATAGCGGAAGAGATGGACCTGGGACTGACTTCTATTGTGACAGCCCTATTGCACGATTCATATAATAAGCTGACTATCAGTTCAAAAGAGCTTGATAAGGAATTCGGCAAGAAAGTGATGGAAATATTGAACGGATTTTCCAGGATAAGCAGCATTGAGTCAATGCAATCATCATATCAGGCAGAGAACTTCCGTAAACTGTTATTAAGCCTTGCCGATGATGTACGGGTAATACTTATCAAGCTTGTTGAGCGTCTTGAATATATGCGTAACCTGGAAACAGCCCCTGAAAAGGAGAAACTACCTCTTGCTTCTGAAACATATTTCCTTTATGCTCCTCTGGCTCACAGACTGGGTTTTTACAATATCAAGCTGGAAATGGAAGACCTGGCTGTTAAATATCTTGAACCAGATCAGTACCAGTTTGTCGAAAACCGCCTGAAGCAAACAACTGCCTCCAGGAACAGGCTGATCCGTGAATTTTCACAGCCTCTTAAAGAAAAGCTTGAAAAGCATGGCTTTAAATTCACCATTAAAAGTCGCACAAAATCAATACATTCCATAATGCTGAAAATGAAAAAGCAGGGAGTGGAATTTGATGAGGTATACGATTTGTTCGCTGTAAGGATTATTCTTTACAGTGAACCGGAAAATGAAAAATCGGAATGCTGGCGCGCCTACTCAATTGTGACTGATCTTTATCAGCCCAATCCAAGCAGACTGCGCGACTGGATCTCTGTTCCCAAATCAAACGGTTATGAATCTCTGCATACCACAGTGGTCGGTCCCCGCGGCAAATGGGTTGAAGTCCAGATCCGCTCCGTAAGGATGGATGAGATAGCGGAAAAAGGCCTTGCGGCACATTTCAAGTACAAAGGTATTAAAGGCGAGGGAGGGCTTGATACCTGGCTGACTAAAATGCGGGAGATACTTGAATCCTCTGAAAAGGAGGAAAGCGCGTTTCTCGACCAGGTAAGATCTGGTTTATACACCGATGAGGTATTTGTATTTACTCCAAAGGGAGATCTGAAGCAGCTTCCGGCTGGTGCAACAGTACTGGATTTTGCCTTCGAGATACATACTGCTGTTGGAGCTTCCTGTGTAGGAGGGAAGGTCAACGGCAAAAATGTAACTATAAAACACGTACTCCGGAACGGAGACCATGTCGATATAATCCGCAGCAAGAACCAGAAACCCAAGCAGGACTGGCTCTCTTTTGTAGTAACAAGCAAAGCCAGAGCAAAGATTAAACTTGCCCTGAATGAGGAAAAAGCCAGGGCAGCAGCAGAAGGAAAGGAAATGCTGATGCGCCGCCTGAAGAACTGGAAAATGCCTTATGGTGACAGTGTAATACAAAAGCTTATCATTCATTATAACCTCAAGACAGCACAGGACCTTTATTATTTTATTGAAACCGGCAAGATTGAGCTCCTTGAAATAAAAGATGTTCTCAGGAAAGATGAACCGCCTGTGGATGCTGTTCTTGTTTCAACGACTCATGGCAGGGAAACCAGAGATATTGATGATTCTCAATTTGCTGAGTTACTGATTATTGAAGATAAAATAGAGAGCCTTGACTATAAACTTTCAAAGTGCTGTAATCCTGTTTTTGGTGATTCAGTTTTTGGATTTGTTACGATTTCAGAAGGGATCAAGATCCATAGAACCAGCTGCCCAAACGCCCATAACATGATGGCAAGATATCCTTACAGGGTGGTTGCGGCCAGATGGACCAAAACAAAAAGCAGCACCTCATTTATTGCCTCAATAAAGATAACGGGTGTTGAGGATATCGGAATCGTAAACAAAATCGCTGAAGTCATTTCAAAATATAATGTTACCATCCGGAATTTCAACTATGACATGGAAGAAGGAATGTTCGAAGGTGTCCTAAATTTGTTGGTACCTAATAATGATGTTCTGTATGGCATAATAAGAAAGATCCATTCAATCAAGGGAATCCTGAAGGTAATCCGTATAAATGATTAGAGTGAATCAGTCATCTCCGGCGATGAGAATTATTCCAAAACCGTTGAAGGATAGTTAATTATCAATATCTTTTATCAGGTTTTACTGAAAGCCTGGCTAATTTTTCAACTTCAATCGAAGGGTAACCGAACTCTTCAACCACTTTACCAAGGATCAGGTAGGTACCGGATCCTTTAAACGGGTAGTTCTTAAGTGATTGCGGGAAATGTGTTGTATCAAAGAAACTGCCTTCAGCATCGATGAAACACCCGAAATTCATCCATTCCTTTTTAATTGTCTTAATATATTTGATTGTCACAAGGTGGCCAACCATCCTGACTCTCTCTCCAATATGATTAATCATATCCCTGGCTGATATCTCTCCCCTGAATGATGTTTCAAGCATATCGAACCATGTCATTGAAACAGGAAAGCTGAAAAGCTCTATTTCGTCATAAGCATCGTCAAGCCTGTCGTGTTCAAGATCGGGGAGTGAAAACTCTTTAAGCGGTGAGGAGAAGAGGGGTCTCATTGATTCCGGCCTGGTTTTATTCATCATCATATGGGCTTCCCAAAGGAGCACCGATTTTTTCTTCCCTGTGAACCTTAATGCTCCGGTCCTGATGAGCAGTATCACCTGTTCCAGTCCGGGATTGAGCCGTGTTACAAAATCGTTCAGGCCGTTAAATGGTCCTTCAGCCTGCCGGTTTTCCTCAATCGATCTCGCAAACTTTTCCTCAATGCTCATTATATGAATAAAGCCAAGATAGATATCTGTGCCGTAGATGGTTGTCATGTAAGTGCTCCTGTTCACGCAAGGCAGCTGAATATTGGCTCCGTATCTCTTTGCTTCATGAACATAGACCCATGTCCTGTAAAATCCGCCGAAGTTATTGATAACAGCTACCATGAACTCGAGCGGGAAATGAGCTTTCAGATAAAGGCTCTGGAAGCTCTCAACGGCGTATGACGCCGAATGAGCCTTGGAAAATGAATAACCGGCAAAAGATTCAATCTGCCGCCATACCTCTTTTGTAAGCTCTTCACTGTAGCCTTTTTCTCGGCAATTTGAAAAGAACTTATCAACAATCCGTTTCATTTCCTGCTTCGATCGGTATTTTCCGCTCATTGCCCGGCGGAGGGTATCAGCATCGGCAAGGTCGAGCCCGGCAAAATGATGGCACACTTTAAGGACATCTTCCTGGTAAACCATAACACCGAAAGTCTCCTCAAGTTGTTCTTTCATTACCGGGTGTAAGTATCTAAATTTATGTGGATTATGGAACCTGTAGATGTATTCCCGCATCATCCCTGAGCGGGCAACTCCGGGCCTGATTATCGAACTGGCGGCTACGAGTGTTGTATAATCGTCGCACCTAAGCTTTTGAAGAAGTCCGCGCATCGAGGGACTTTCGACATAGAAGCATCCTTTTGTTTCACCGTTCTTCAGATACTCCTTGATCTTCAGGTCATTCTTGAACTTCTGAATTGCATGCACATCCACATCTATTGACCGGTTACGCATAATAATATCGGCGCTTTCACGTATGTGCCCGATACCACGCTGACTGAGTATGTCAAGCTTTTCAAAACCGATTTCTTCGGCAGTATACATATCCCACTGGGTTGTGGGAAATCCCTTAGGCGGCATATCAAGGGCGGTATAGCATGAAACGGGTTCCTCAGAAATGAGGATGCCTCCTGCATGAATACTTCTCATATTCGGGAAATCGGCTATCCTGTGTCCGGTAGAAAAGATAACATCGGTTATCTCGTTCCTGTTTGTCTCGGAAGAGGGATTGTCAATTATTGCATCAATCTCTTCTTTGGGCAATCCATGGACTTTCCCAAGCTCCCTCACGATCGACTTGCCCCTGAAGGTGCTGATCGTTCCGAGAAGCGCAGTATGACTATATCCGTACCTTTTAAATATGTAGTCGATAACCTCATCCCGCTCTTTCCATGAATAATCAATATCGAAGTCGGGAGGACTGCTTCGTTTGGGATTGATGAACCTCTCAAAGTAAAGGTTTAGATCAATGGGGTCAACATTGGTGATTTTCAGGCAATAAGCAATAATGGAATTTGCTCCGCTTCCTCTTCCGACATGATAAAAACCCCTTGCCATTGAATACCGGATTATATCCCAGGTTATCAGAAAATATGCAGAGAAACCCAGATTGTCGATTATCTCAAGTTCATGCTCAATTCTCCTTCTTGCTTCATTATTATGTTTCCCGTACCTGTAAATCATCCCGTCCCATGCAAGCTTTTCAAGTAACAGCTTGTCGTCATACCTGCTTGCTGAAAAGATCTTTTTGTTTTTCTGGCTCTCACGGTCAAAACAGAGGCTGCAGTTTTCCACAAGCTTATCAGTATTGCTGATTATTACGGGATACTCAGAAAATGCTCTCCTGAGATCATCCGGCGAATTGAAAAACTCACTATCCACGGCGCATTGCCACGGCCTGACATGACTGAGGAGGATATTGTTGTCGATTGCCCTCAGGCTCCTGTGAATGAAAATATCATCCTTGCCGGCAAATGTAACAGGCTGCATTATCACCATCGGATTTCTCTCATCAGATGCAAGTGACAAAAGCCTGTTAACTTCTTCTGTTCTTATGCCGATGCGTTCATTATCAAATAATTTGCGGTTGGGAGATTTTGCAAATGAATAAATGATATATGCCTCTGAGAAGCGGGGAGCCGGGAACGGAATAGGCGTTTTTTCGAAATTGTGTTTTGACAGGAATTCGTTCAGCTCTCTCAAACCGTTGTTGTTGCGAGCTATCCCAATGTATAGCAGCTCATTGTCATTTCTGAATTCAATGCCGGCAACAGGCCTGATGTTGTTCCTGATGCATTCTCCTGCAAATTCAGGTATGGCTGTCGAATTGTTGATATCCGTCAGTGTAATCGCTTCAGCTCCTGCAGAGGCTGCATGCTGCACAAGCTGTTCGACGGACATGGTCCCGTAGCGCAGACTGTAATATGAGTGACAATTCAGATACATTTCTTTATGTTGATTAACGGCGCAGTGGCTCAATGGCTCAACGGTTCAACGGCTCAACGGCAAAGCAGTTTTTGATTATGTTAATGCCGTTACGCCTTTGTGCCTTTGCGCCGTTGTACCGTTGTACCGTTCTAGTGTCCAAACCCATACATAAAGTAACCTCTCAGCCTTACCTCCATCATTTCCTGCTCTTTTACCGCATTTT
>CAZLCF010000101.1:0-9983 GCA_964557905.1 uncultured Rikenellaceae bacterium
CGTATAAAATTTCTGCAGAGAATTTTTCGCTCTCATAATGGCCGATATCAATGATGATCATCTTATTCCCTGCTTCAAAAAAACTATGGTATCTGACATCGGCAGTAATAAAGGCATTTGCTCCTGATGCTATTGCATCATTTATGAGTGCTCCGCCGGAACCTCCGCAGAGCGCCACTTTTGTGATCATATTACCGGTCAGCTTTGAATATCTGATCCCTCTGGCAGAGAATACAGATCCAATCGTCTTCAGAAAATCCTTTTCTTCCAGAGGCTCTGGCATATCGCCCGTACAACCGAGTCCGATCTCAATATTTTCATTCTCAATCTGATAGATATCATAAGCAACCTCCTCATAAGGATGAGTTTCAAGAAGGGCTTTTATAACCTTGTCTTTCAGGTGGGAGAACATAACTGTTTCAAATCTGACCTCCTTTTCAAAATGTATCTTACCTTTTTCCCCGACAAAAGGATTACTTCCTTCACCTCCTCTGAAACTGCCTGTTCCTGATGTGCAAAAACCACAGTTATCATAATTCCCGGTAATTCCAGCTCCGGCCCTGAATATTGCTTCCCTGACCCTGTCAAGATGATTCTCAGGTATATATGTGACAAGCTTAAGCAATCTGTTTTTAAGCGGCGACAGTGTCCTGACATTTTTAAGCTTCAGCTTTTCGGCCATTTTCCTGCTGACTCCGTTGCACATAACGTCAAGATTGGTGTGAGCGGAATAGATTGCCACATCCTGTTTTATGGCTTTCAGCAGTATCCTTTCTGTTAAGGTTTGTCCGGATAACCTTTTGATGCCGGCAAAAATAAGCGGGTGATGGGAAATGATAACATCGCATCCGGCATAGCCTGCTTCATCAAGCACCTCCTCAGTTATATCAAGAGTAATAAGGGCGGAATTTATTTCCTTATCAGGCAATCCAATCTGCAAACCAGAGTTATCATAGCTCTCCTGGAATGAGAGAGGAATTGCAGAATCGAGAAATGAAGTAAGATCTTTTAGTTTCATATTTGAATTTATCTTAGTTTATTTTACCCATCTCCCAGCCCCTTTCCTTAAGTCTAAGGGAAGGGGAGAAAATCAATTAAATATCAAAAATATCACCCTTCCCTTATTGTTTATGGGAAGGGATGTGGAAGGGTTATGTAAAATTAAAGTCAATTACAAATTATCTCTAATATCAAGCAGCAGGCTCTTGATCTTCTGAAGCGACTCATTGATTTCATACTTATAGTCAGCCTCTTCCCATTTACCTGAAAGCCTTTTTTTTGCACCCGGCAGTGTCATCCCCTCTTCCTTAAGAAGATGATGGATGATCTTCAGGTTTTTAATGTCGGTCGGCGTGAACATTCTGTTTCCCTTTTTATTCTTCATGGGTTTCAGGATGTCGAATTCATTTTCCCAGAACCTGACAGTTGAGATCGGTACCCCCAGCATCTTAGCTGTTTCGCCTATTGAATAATAGAGCTTTTCGATCGGTTTTTCCCTGTATGGCATATCATTTATTTATAAGAGATCTCACCATTGTCTGAAATCCTGATTATTGCATCAGGAAAGTCAAGAGCGACAAGATCCTGAATTTTCCTTATTGCACGTTTATCCGGATCAACTCTTACACCTGCTCCCGGGATCTGAAAAACAGGAATTATTTTTCCGGAAATGAATCTTCCGGATGCGTCGATATTCAGCTTTACGACCGGAGCTATTCCGTTTGGCCCTGTCAGATTGAACCTTCCATAAGTGCAGAAATTCCCGAGGCTGTATCCGATAAAACGATCCCTGTACACCTCAATAGCCCTGGTAACATGAGGTCCGTGACCAAATACCACATCAGCTCCTGCATCAATCATCATGTGTGAAAATCTGTAAACGTCTCCCCTGTTCTCGGTATACATGATCTCGTCTGTTTTGGGAATACTTTGAAAATCTGCTCCTTCAGCGCCGCCATGTAACGATACTATAACAATATTACAGGTATCCGCAAGCGATCTTACAATAGCTTCTGCTTCAGGTATCTCATTGATACTGACTGTACCGGCATTAGGAGCAAAAGCGCAAAATCCGAAAAGTATGCTGTCCTTCCGGAAAATTGAATAGGGATGTTCAGTTAATCCGGCATAGTGAATCCCAAGTGAATCAAGCAGTTCCATTGTCCGATTCCTGGCCGGAGGTCCGAAATCGCCGAAATGATTATTTGCGAGGCTGATAATGTCAAATCCTGATACTTTAAGTACGGCAGAGTATCGTTCCGGCATCCTGAAAAGGTAGCATTTGGTGGTGTCCCTGCATTTTTTTGCCGGTTCCCCGTCGTCAAGGAATGATCCTTCAAGATTTCCAAAAGTGATATCTGAAGCCGCAAGCGTATCAGAAAGTCCCCCAAGCAGCAACAGGGGATTGTCGTGCGGAGGAAGGTATTCCGGGGAGGGAAAAGAGGTGCCGAACATAATATCTCCGACACCGGTTATAATAATATTTTTCTTCGCCGGGATAGTATCGTTTGAAAATGCAAAACCTGAAACAGTTTGATAAGCGAAAAACAGTGAGGGTATTAAAATAAAGTTGAGGTTTAACTTCATAAAAAAATTTAAGGAAGATCTAATCAAAAGACTGACCGGTTTTTGAAGCTATTTCAATCATTTTCTCATATTCCTCTGGGGTAAGATCATTAAAATAGTAGTTTACCGGATCAACATTTGTCCCGTTAAGCTTAATCTCATAATGCAAATGAGGTGCTACCGACATGCCTGTGCTGCCTACAAATCCTATTACATCACCTCTTTTTACCTTCTGCCCTGCCCTTACATTGAACCTGTCGAGATGGGCATAAATTGAGGTATAGCCGAAACCATGGTTTATAATGATATGATTACCAAGTCCTCGTTTTGATGAAAAAACGGATGCAACAGTACCATCACCTGTTACATAAACATCGGTTCCGGAAGGTGCAGTAAAATCCATCCCTGCATGAAACTTGATTATTTTGTAGATTGGATGAATCCTTAAACCATAACCTGAGGCTGTTCGTGTCAGATCCTTGTTAGAGATGGGCAGAATGGCCGGAATTGATCTCAGCATCTCCTCTTTCCTCATTGACAGGGTTATAAGGTCGTCAAACGATTTTGACTGGACATAGATCTTTTTCCTTATCCGGTCAAGTTCTTTTGTTGTTTCTATAACAATACTTGAATTATCATACCCCTCAAGCTCCTTGTACCTGTTAATACCGCCTACTCCCCCCTCACGTAAAGTTGCGGGGATCGGTTCGGCTTCAAATATTGTCCGGTAGAGATTATCGTCCGTTTCCTGGAGCTGTCCGATTACCTTTTCAAGGTTATTCATTTCCCTGTGGATCAGGTCATACTGTAGGGTAAGCTGGTCTATCTCCCTTAAAAGTGCTTTCTCCTTTGGTGAATCGACAAAAATGGCAAAGATCAGATAATATACAAAAGCGAGAAGAAGCGATCCTACAAAATAAGCAAGCCCTCTCAGCAGTATTGCGGCTAAACCAAGCCGTACCTTATCAAAACTGAGAGATTCGGGATTGAACTTATATCTTGAGTTTGGCATAATGCAGCAAAGATAAAAAATTCATAAAAAGAAAACAGCCCCAATACCTCAGAGATTTGGAAATTTAAGAATTAAGAATTGTAACTGTATGATTATCTGAATTTTGTACTCGCTGTGAGCAATTGGATCATGTCAAAATATTCTTCTTCAGTCAGATCATCATTAAAATAGTAAAGAGGATTTTTATGCTGGCCGTACTGGTCGATCTGGTAGTGAAGATGGGGTCCCGATGAAGTGCCTGAGCTGCCGGTAAGCCCTATCAGGTCTCCGCGTTTGACATCCATCCCTTTGGAAACCTTTATATTGCTGAGATGTCCGTAAATTGTCTGATAGCCATATCCGTGATCAATGCGGACATGATTTCCGAAACCGTTTGAATTCCATCCTGCTTCAATTACCGTCCCTGAGCCTGTGGCATAAACCTCTGTATTATAAGGGGTACTGAAATCCTGTCCGTGATGCCATTGAGGATTTCCGTGTACGGGATGTACCTCCCTGAATTTCAAACCATCACCCAATCTGATTGTAACATCAACAGGACTTATCATAGGAAGATATTCGTACATTCTTTCCCATTCAGCTCTTTTTTCTTCAATTGCCCTGAATGATTCATCCTGAACATTTACCATGTTTTTCATCTCTTCGATCCTCGTCCGGGTCGATTTCATAAGACCTGCGTTGATATAGTCGTCAAGATCCCTGAACCTGTCAATACCTCCAAAGCCCGGATTTCTGAATGATTCGGGGATGCTGTCCATTTCAAGGACAGACCTGTAACGAACTTCATCCGACATCTTAAGGCTATTGATTATGGACTGGGCGTTATCGAGTTCCTTCCCTGCCAGTGTATATTGAAGCTTCAGGTTATCGATTTCCTGGTTAAGCATCTTTTCCTTGGGCGACCCGAAGATGTTTTCGAAAATTGTTCCGTAAATCACACTGACTGTGAAAGTGATTGCTAACCAGAAAAGCAGCCTTAAAAGCTTCTTACTCCAGGGAAGTCTTACCTGTTTGTACTGCAGATCGTTATGGTCCAGAAAATATTTCCGGTTACGCATTGTCCGGGTTAAAATTTCGAATTTTTACTACAGTCAATCGACAAATCTAATTCAAATAAATTAATTTTACAAGCCAATTTTCAGGTATATTTACATAATCCATTGACCATTAACCGATGAAGGCACAGGAACTGAGACAGTTATTTTTTGAATTTTTCCGGTCAAAAGGACATGAAATTGTTCCATCAGCACCAATGGTAATAAAGAATGATCCTTCACTCATGTTCACAAATGCCGGCATGAATCAGTTCAAGGATATTTTCCTGGGCAACAGCCAGCCAAAATATAAGAGGGTGGCAAACTCCCAGAAATGCCTCAGGGTCTCTGGAAAACATAATGACCTGGAGGAGGTTGGCCATGACACTTACCATCATACCATGTTTGAGATGCTTGGTAACTGGTCATTCGGGGATTATTTTAAAAAAGAAGCCATAGAATGGGCATGGGAATTTTTAACAAAGCGACTGGGCATTCCTGAAGACCGCCTATATGCAACTGTATTCCAGGGCAGCTCCGAAGACAATGTTCCCCGAGATGATGAAGCCTTCAGATTCTGGAAGAAATGCTTCACGGACAAGCCTGATCATATCCTGGAAGGACCAAAAAAAGATAATTTCTGGGAAATGGGAGAAACAGGTCCATGCGGTCCCTGTTCTGAAATTCATGTTGATATAAGGGAAGATCAAGAAAGAGACAGGATACCCGGACAAAGTCTCGTCAATAAAGGTGACTCTCAGGTGATTGAGATATGGAATCTTGTTTTCATCCAGTATAATCGTCAAGCTGACGGTTCACTTGAAATGCTTCCATCCAAGCATGTCGATACAGGCATGGGATTCGAACGGCTGTGCATGGTTGTCCAGGGCAAGAAATCAAATTACGATACAGATATCTTTCAGCCAGTTATAAAAGAAATTTCATCCATTACGGGGAAAAAATACGGGGTCAATGAATCCTGGGATACAGCCATGCGTGTGGTTGCCGACCACCTGAGAGCAGTTTCTTTCTCCATTGCTGACGGACAGCTTCCGTCAAATAATAAGGCTGGTTACGTTATCAGAAGGATCCTCCGCCGGGCAGTAAGATACGGATATAATAACCTCGGGATCGAAGAGCCTTTTATCTACCGGCTTGTACCGAAGCTTGCCGCAACGGTGGGTGATCATTACCCTGAAATAAGCTCGTTGAAAGAGCTGATATCAAAGATAATCCTGGAAGAGGAAACAGCATTCCTGAAAACCCTCGGAAAGGGTCTGAAAATGATCGAAAAGATGATCTCCGACCTGAAGAAAAGAAATAAAGAAATATTGCCGGGGAAGATTGCCTTTGAACTCTATGACACTTATGGATTTCCTTCAGACCTCACCCGGCTGATCCTTAAAGAGAACGGGATGGAGCTTGATATTCAGGGATTTGAAAATGAGATGAAAAACCAGAAGAACAGATCACGCGAAGATGCTTCTCTCGATGCAGGCGATTGGACAATCATCAGGGATACCGGTGATACCATGTTTACTGGCTATGAAAAGACTGAAGAAGAGGTACTTATTGCTAAATACCGTATGGTTAAGATCAAAGGGAAAGAGGTCTGTCACATAGTTCTTGACAAAACCCCGTTTTATGCTGAATCAGGAGGACAGGTTGGCGATACAGGATTTATCGCTTCAAAAAAGGAAAAAATCGAAATCACCGATACTATAAAGGAGAATAACCTTATTATTCACGTCGTGAAGAAGGCGCCTTCAGATCCGAAAGCTGATTTCACTGCAAAAGTTGATATTGAAAAACGGTTGATGACTGCCAATAATCATACAGCTACTCATCTGATACACTATGCACTGAGGGAAGTTCTCGGAAAGCATGTGGAACAGAAAGGTTCTCTGGTTACTCCTGACCGTCTGAGGTTCGATTTCAGCCATTTCGCAAAACCCGGGAAGGAAGAGCTTCTCAGGGTGGAGCAGATCGCAAACCGGCTGGTAAGGGAAAACAATCATCAGAAAGTGACTGAAAATATTTCGCTAAAGAAAGCTCAGGCAATGGGTGCAATGGCGCTTTTCGGAGAAAAATACGGAGAAACTGTCAGGGTGGTGAAATTCGGAGATTCGATTGAACTATGCGGCGGAACTCACGTTGAATCCACGGCAAGCATAGGATTAATCAAGATAATTTCGGAAGGAGCTATAGCAGCCGGGATCAGAAGGATTGAAGCGGTAACAGCAGGAAAGGCATATGAATACATAAACGAAAAACTTGCTCTTGTTGAAGATGTAGCTGCCCTGCTTAAAAGCACGGGAAACATAAAAGAGAGCGTTGAAAAACTAATTTCTGAAAATAATTCCCTTAAAAAATCACTGGAAAAATACCAGGCAAAATCGGCAATTGCAACTCTTAAAACCCTTGAAGAAAAAGCAGTAAGCATAAAGGATATAAGATTCCTTTCAGGCCTGATTGAAGCCGATTCTCCCGAGACTTTGAAGACAATTGCATTTGAAGTGAGGAAAAAATCCGAAAACAGCGTCATGGTTATAGGATCTTCAATCGGAGGAAAGGCAAATCTTGTTGTAATGGTAAGTGACAAGCTTGCCAAAGAAAAAAATATCAGTGCGGTTAACATAATAAAAGAAATTGCCGGTGAGATCAACGGGGGAGGCGGCGGACAGATATTTCTTGCCACTGCCGGAGGGAAAAAGCCCGAAGGGATTACCAGTGCGATAAAGAAAGCCGAAGAGTACCTCCGGAATATTTAAACAGTATTTTTTATACTTTTGAAACTTCATTACTGGTTATGGGAAGTTTCAAGGTAAAAATCCTGATTGCATTTCTTGCAGCATTTCTCCTGCAGATAGTTTCATGTACACCGGAATCGTGCCTCGAGGAAATAATTGCTGATATAAAAGCTCCTCTCTACCTTAACAGCACCGGAAAAGTCCTTGCTCCTGACAGCCTGACACTTTACGGATTAAACGCTGAATCAGACAAAATATACAATAGTACAAAAAACGTTAAGCTTGCCCTCTTGCCTCTTAATCCCTCTGCAGAAAGTTGTGGCTTCATAATCAGGATTAACGGGATAACCGATACTATTCATATCTGGTATGCTTCATATCCTCACCTTATATCAAAGGAATGCGGATATACTTATTATTATACAATTGATTCACTGACATTTACTAAAAATATAATTGATAGCATTCTGATCAGAAACAGGTCTGTCACCACAGTCAATGAGGAGAATATTCGTATATTATACTAGTGTCCTGATGTCGCTGTCTGCCGGTTCAATGTCAGTTTACGCACAAACTGAGCCACCCGATACTGTGGTGATACCTCTTAAAATTAGAGCAGGTGTGGAAGCTATAGGACCTGTTATTTATTTAACAGATAAAAATAATCTGAACGCCGAAGGATTCATTTCTGCCGACCTTAATGAAAGAGCAGGGCTTTTTTTTGGTGCAGGATATTCCGATTACAAGTATTCACAGTACAATTACGAATATCTGAATAAAGGCTTTTTTGTCAAGGCAGGAGTTGATTTTAATCTTCTACGACCTGAAACATCCATGGGGAGGTATTGGGCAGGTATCGGATTACGCTACGGACTAAGCTCATTCACCTCTGAGATACCCTCCTTTAAACATGAAAATTATTGGGGAACAACTGTCGCTTCAATTGCTCCCTCAACACATTTTGGTCATTATCTTGAAGCTTCACCAGGTTTTAAAGCGGAAATCTTCAAGAATTTCAGTTTGGGATGGTCACTTAACATCAGGAAACTTCTTTATACTGGAACGGGCAGGGATCTCAGGCCTATCTATTTCCCCGGCTACGGAACGGGAGGAGAATCTGTCAGCTTTGGGATAAGTTATTTTTTCGTGTGGAATATACCATATAAAAAAATCAAGGTTGAAGTAAAACAGGAAGAACCGGAAGAGACAGAAGAAACCGGAACACCTTGAATCAGACCTCTTTCTTGCTGAACAGCAATAATCCTGTATACGTCAGGAATCCGTTAACAAGAATCATTTCGAATCCGAATTTATAACCACTGAAAAGTTCTTCAGAAAACGCGTTAAGAAATATACAAATGACCGGGGATAATATTGCGATATACGGTGTTAGCCTGTCATTTACCTTTCGCTTAGTAAAGAGTCCGAATGAGTAAAGCCCTAGCAAAGGGCCATAGGTGTAGCCTGCGATGGTAAACAGTTCATCAATGACTGCTTTGTCATTTAAGGTGCTGAATATCAAAATACTGATAAAGAATATCAGGGCAACTGTCAGATGAACCCCGTATCTGATCCTTGTAACTTTCTTTTCAGTGATATTCTTCCGGTGATCCAATCCAAGAAAGTCGATACTGACCGAAGTTGTCAGTGAGGTGAGCGCTCCGTCAGCACTGGGGAAAGCAGCTGAAATGAGTCCTATCATAAAAACCAGCCCTGCCATCGGTCCCAGGTAGTTGATGGCTATAGTCGGGAACAGCTCATCGGATGCGGCAACATTTATTCCTTTACTCCGTGAATAAATAAACAGAAATGCTCCAAGAAAAAGGAATAACAGGTTGACAAAAACCAGTATCCCGCTGAAAGTGAACATGTTTTTCTGTGCCTCCCTGATATTCTTGCAGCTGAGATTCTTCTGCATCATCTCCTGATCAAGACCCGTCATGGTTATTGTAATGAACATCCCTGAGAAGAACTGCTTCAAAAAGAACCGTTCATGATGCCAGTCGGTAATGAACATCCTCGACATATCGTTTTCGGTAATTTTTGAAAAAAGCTTAAAAACAGGTACTCCCAGACCTTTACTTATATATATAATGGACAGAATGACAGCAAGAAGCATAAAGGTCGTCTGGAGTGTATCGGTATAAACAATCGTTCTTATACCTCCTTTAAATGTATAAAGGATGATAAGGATAATGAAGACCAGTGCATTTACCCAGAACGGAATGTTCCATGCGTCAAAAACAAATACTTGTAATACATTGATAACCAGAAACATTCTGAGCGATGCTCCGAGAGTCCTGGAAAGAATAAAAAAGCCGGCTCCTGTCTTGTATGACCAGAAGCCAAATCGCTGCTCAAGATAAGAATAGATAGATGTGAGCTTCAGCCTGTAATATAATGGCATCAGGACCAGGGCTATTATTAAATAACCGACAAGATAACCCAGCACAACGACCATATAGCTGAACTGGGTATCCCTCACCCAGCCGGGAACAGACATGAAAGTCACTCCTGACAGCGAGGCTCCTATCATCCCATATGCAACCACAAACCACGGGGATTTTCTGTTCCCGATAAAAAACGACTGATCATCTGCTTTCCTGGCTGTTATCCAGGTGA